>CAZEUM010000027.1:0-9994 GCA_964514765.1 uncultured Sulfurovum sp. | reverse complement strand
GCTTTTGCCCATACTCTGCGTTAGATTTTCTCGAATTCGCTAAGGCGAGTCCTTCGAAAATCTGCCTTGATTATGAACAAAATCACAGCATCAAAAATTTGGGTATTCACTTAGTGGGGTAATAGGACAACTGGAGTTTAACTATTTCTCAACTGGATTTATTTTTTAAAGGAAGATTGGATGGATATGTAGAGCTTTAATTAGGTGTTACGAATGGCAGCTGACACAGATTTTTTTACAGCCCCGAATTTATAGAGGGAAATAGGAGAGGAGTTGTTGTGCTGTAGCCTCTTTATTTACCTTTTATAGCTAGCTACAAACTCACTGTTTGCTGTCCAATCTCTTTATACCGTGCATAGTAATGCTCAGCAAAATCTTTAATCTTCTCATTCTTAGGTAAATATATCCCCTCATCTTTCACAGTATATTTACCTAGATACTCACTAGCATCTACTTTGGCCAAATAATTTTCTGCCAAATCTTTATAAGCATTTTGATATGCTTCTTTCATAGCATCATACTTGCTATAGTCTATCTGTATCTGCCCATCATAAGTAATAATGCCCGAAGTAAACAAAATATCTAAATGTATCAGCCCTTCACAGTAGTAAGGCAATACTTCTCCCACCTCACGCCAAGCCATGAGTCCTACTGCACGTGCGACCACATCATTTAGCACATGTTCTTGTAGCTCTTCTCTTTCATTGTAAAAAAATGCCATGAGTCCACCTGCTGTGGCTTTAAATTCTTCTATATTTTTGAACTGCCCTCTGCCGTTCATCTTGCTCTCTGTGTCTGCGTCTACCCATAAAATATGTCCATATTCATGCCCTATGGTTGAAATATCATAAATCTCTTGCCATAAAGTAGGGTTTGTATCTATGAGTTGACGTTGTGCCTTCACAAAGTCTTCTCCCATCGTCTCCACAGAGAGTTTCATAATGGGCTTAGACTTTTTAGACTCCATCACAAAATCTGCATAAGCAAAAATTTTCTTGCCAAGTTCTACAGATACTGTTTCATCATTTGGTACTACTTGGGCAGAAAAAAGTCCATTAAACTCTGCCCCATAATAGAGTATAGGTTGTCCAATATAAAGTTGTGTCTCGTCTACTTGGGTGAGGTTTGTAGCCATCGTTGTCTCAGCATCTCCTCCAAGTTCACTAGCCATTGCAGAAGCAAACCCTTTTATATTCTCCCTAGTAGGTGAGCCCTCTTGCAAGTTAGGGTTTACTATACGTAAATCCCACTCTAAAGCCACTGCTTTTCTATAGTGGTCTTCATAATATTCTAAAGGATGCCCAACTTGAAGTGGTGTTTTTACTGCCATCCATTTTCTATCTACTTCTGCCCATTTACCTATGAGTTCATCTGTGACTGTATGAGAAAATGCCTCTTCAAGTGCAGACAAATATGCTATCCACTCTTCTTTTTGACCAAAAACTTCATCTATTTCTAATTCTAAACGTTTCATAAGTTGATTTAATGACTTTGTCACATTTTTAACATGCTGAGGGAATGCTTCAGCATAAGCTACAGATTTGTATTCTCCTACTTCATCTTTCATGAGTACCGAATAACACCTATCTCCTACATGACCCTCTGTATCTTTGTCTAGCAAAGATTTGGTTTTAAGCATCTCGAATACCTTAGAGTCATCGCCATCAAACATCTGTGATAATTCAGGGTTTATGGTATTGATGATTTGATGTGTCCACTCACTCTGCCACATAGACATATATTGTCCTACATAATGTACCCCATAAACCAAAGAACGGTAAAAAGGAGTAAGAAGCTGCTCTTGCTCTATCCATTGCAACAATGACTCATGACGTTGCGTATGAAAGTCATTAACAAAGGCATACGCCACTTCTTTTTTCTTTTGTATTTTTTTCTCATCAAAATCATTTTTCTTCATCACTTGTTCTAAGGCATCTTCCCGCAAAGACACAAGACGCGTAAGCCCAGCCATATACCCTTCATCATCTCTAGGTATATTCATCATAGTTAAGAAAAATGTTAGTAACTTCTTTGCTTTTTCATGCCCCTTGTCTTTGTCTAAAAGGTCATAATAACTGTTTAGTTCTGCTTGTCTTGTTTGCAACTCATCATAAATGCGTTGTAGGTCTTTCATAAAATCTTGTTTGTTCATTGATTCATAATTCCTTTTATTTTAATTCAAACATCTTTATGAAGTCCGAAGGTGTCAGCACTTCTATCTGTTCAACATGCTTAAAGTCTTTTATGTTTCGTGTCACAAAATATTCACATCCACTTTGTATCGCCATAGCATATTGTAGACTATCTTCATAATCACTTATTTTAAAATAGTTTGCTTTTTTTATAGTCTCTTCGTTCATATTTGCTATATTAAAGTAGATAGAAATATCTAGTAAAAAATCTTTTAATAGCTTAGTTTTATTGGTTTTTCTACAGATATAATATATATTATTTATCGTGATAGGAGCAATATAACCATCTACTATATTATTTTCACACAACTTATAAACAAGGGAAGAATCTTCTGAAAATGCTTCTCTTGTCTGCAATATATCTATAAATATATTGGTATCGACAAAAACTTTCATCCGTGCTTCTCTTCAAGATAGGCAGTTCTAGATTGTTTATACTCTGAATCTAAGTCATCATTCTTGAACAAGCTTTTGTATTTATCTAAACTACTTTCTAATTTGTGTATATCAATCTTTTTAGAACTTTTTTTTAATTTTAAAAACTCTTTATATGAAAGCAAAACAGCGATAGGTTTATCTCTCTTGGATATAATCACTTCACTCTTGTCTACTTCTACAAAAGAGAGTAGAGATGATAATTTAGCCTTGGCTTGAGCGATATTTATAGTCACAATAACTCCTTTATGGTCATATTGACTATATTATATCTAATTTATTTTTATTTTTCAACATTTGTATTATCGGCTTCGCCAAAACCAAAGCCTTCGCACGATGTGAAATCTCACTCTTCACGTCATCATCCAACTCACCCAATGTCTGAGTATACCCACTAGGCACAAAAATAGGGTCATACCCAAAGCCCTTCTTGCCTCTAGCTTCAACCACTACATCTCCATGCATCCAACCATGCACAACATACTCTCCATACTTAGAAACTATAGCAATGGCAGCTGTATAATAGGCAGAAGCAGAAGAGAGCGATTTTTTTTGTATTTCTTGTATAAGTTTACTAAGATTATCTTTATCTGTAGCATTTTCACCCGCATAACGTGCAGAATATATATTTGGCTCACCCCCAAGTAGAGGTAAGGAGATACCAGAGTCATCCGAAATCACCAAATATTCTGTTGCTGGGTCTTTTTTTTGTAGCTTCTCGTAGATAGTGCGTGCTTTTATAAGAGCATTAGCGGCAAAAGTATCACCATCTTCAACAATGTCAAATGCACCCAAAAGGTCAGCAAAAGGAATAATTTCATCTTCACACATTTCCTGAAATTCTTTTAACTTCCCTTTGTTAGCTGTTGCTAAAACTAATTTCAATGCTATTGCTTAGCAAACTCTAAAATAACATCGTCATCTGCTTGTACTTTTCCCATGATACGTTCTATCTCTCCACCAAATATTTTGCCCATTAAACCCATATTTTTCAAAGCAATATACGTATTTCCATCACTCTTTTCATAGACTGAAATAGAATGTGGCATCATAGTAGACACAAATCGTGTTTCATCTTTAGAAACCAAAGCGTGTGCGTATTTAGCATTTCCTAATTTAATCACCTTAGTAGGCAAAATATCTTTATTAAGTTTTTTCTTCATGATTTTTTGCATATTGGCAACATTTTTTATGCCCCAACCTTGTTTTTTAATATTTTCTTGCAAGACTTCTACTGTTTTATTGAAATCATACGGACTCTTTAGCTCATTTACCACCAAACCTGGTGCAGCACTAACCACCAATATAGACATAAGTAAGGCACCTAGCAACACTAAACCTAAGTTTTTCAATATATTTACCATATTCATCACTCCTTTATTTTTATAACTATCACTATAGCATGCTAAAGTTAACAAGTAAACTTCACCTACTCTTAACCTTGTTTGTCTATAATAAAAAGAAATATAGCATCAAAGGTTTTCCCATGATTAAACAGATTATGCCACTCTCACTCATTGTGGCACTAAGATTTTTTGGACTCTTCATCGTCCTTCCTGTACTTTCCATTTATGCACTTGAAATGGAAGGGGCTACACCATTTTTAGCAGGTCTTGTAGTAGGTGGTTATGCCCTTACTCAAGCCATATTTCAAGTACCTTTTGGGATGATGTCCGATAAGTTTGGACGTAAACAAGTACTCTTGGTTGGTCTTCTCATCTTCATTATAGGTTCTGTTATAGCTGCTCTCTCTGACAACATTTACATGCTTATGTTTGGTCGTTTTTTACAAGGTGCTGGAGCCATTGGTTCAGTAGTCTCTGCGATGATAGCTGACCTCGTAAAGGAAGAACAAAGAGCCCACGCCATGGCTATCATGGGTGGGACTATCGCCATGTCTTTTGCAGTAGCCATGATAGTGGCACCTATAGTTGGAGGAAACTGGGGTATAGACAAACTCTTTTGGCTCACAGCCATACTCTCCATCATGGCAATAGGCATACTTTTTACAGCTGTACCCAAACCTCCTACCATCGTACATACCTACAGCGAGAAAGAAAGCAAAATTACGGAAGTCTTTAAAGACAAGGCTCTTACACGTATGTATGTGACTTTCTTTTTTCATTGGCTTACAATGACGATGGCATTTTTTATGATTCCTCTTGTTATGACACAATCCATAGCAGAGGGTGGCTTTGCTTGGGAGAAAGCAGCGTTATGGAAAGTGTATTTCCCTGCTATGCTCATAGGTGTTGCTTCTATGGCACCTGCAGCTATATTTGGAGAAAAACATGGTAAAGGTAAAGAAATATTTATGATTTCTGTTGCGTCCATTATGATTGCCTTTCTTGCTATGGGTTTTGCAGATGAGGCATGGGTGTTTGTAGTGGGTGTGGTGTTTTTCTTTGTTGGTTTCAATATGTTTGAGCCACTGTTACAGAGCTTTGTAGCCAAATTTGCCAAAGTGCACCAAAAAGGTGCTGCCTTAGGTGTAGCAAATACCTTTGGATACCTTGGCATTTTTGTAGGTGGCATGCTTGCAGGTTGGTTGATGCAAAATTATGACAGAGCTACTCTGTCTATGGTTGTACTTGCTATTGCTGTTGTTTGGTTCATCTGGGTAGCTACAATGCCAAGCCCAAACAACAGAGGAAACGTTTACCTTTCACTAGATGTTTTTGATAGAAAAAAAGTAGCCGCACTTACAGAACATGAAGCTATTGTTGAGAGCTATGTGAATGAAACAGAACACATTGCTATAGTAAAATTTGACAAAGACCTCATAGATGAAGACGAAGTAAGAGGGATGTTAAGTTAATGGCAGAGCTAATAGAAAAGGAAATTCCTGAATTTATAAAAGACATAGAAGCACTTCTAAGTTCTCACACAGCCCTCATAGATGTCAAAAAAAGTTTACATCTTTTCTTCAATAGAACAGACTATGGCTGTGTAAAAGACTACCCTGTTGCTATTGTACATGACGCAAAGCGTATCAAAGAAGAAGATACATTACGGTATTTCAAATCAAATTCCCTACTCGATGCTGATGAGCTAAGCTATGATGAATACCCAAAAGATGACCTTGATAACATCTCTTATTATGCTCCAAAGTACATCCAAACGGTAGGCTTCATGCTTGCCACAACTAAAGATGTACCACAACCCACTTTTTTTAACAAATTAAAAGGTGACTACTGGAAGAAAATACAAAGTGTAGAAGGGCTAGAAGCTGTCATAGACATCTCTCATTTATCTCCAGAAGCTAGTGATTGCGAAGCAGAAGATGCCCTACGTGCCATCATACGAAAACGTAAAGAAGTGCATGAGCTAAAAAAGATAGCTTTTGTTTGGATAGTCGAGATAAATGGTGAAAATAAAAATATCCAAACCGTTATGAAACATTATTTTGAAGACAATGTGATGGTAGTTGAAAATGCTAAGAAGACATATTATATGGGATGGAGTACCCCACTACAAGATATTAATATGAGGTATTTTGTTTGTCCGCCTGAGTAAGGGATAACATATCTAAAGAAATTTTTAAGTATTTTTGTATTACATTATCGTAATACAAAGGAGTTGAAAATGATTTCTATATGATTAGAAAAAACTTTAGAAAAAGAGTTAATCTTGGTCTCAAAGCTCAACCATCAAACCAAAACAGACACCATCAAAAAAGCTCTCAAACATTATTTTAATACCTTAAAATCTCCAAGCCCTACCGAATACGTATTGGGCGAAGAATTTTTTGGAAAGTATGGTAGTAAAGTTTGAAAAAAAGTTAAGTGATATTTCTCAAAGTGAAAAAGAAAATAACTACTGATAGTTGTTGCTATAGGTGATTTAGATTAATGTTTAAACAAGTGCATTAAACAATACACTTAAGCCCCTCTTGTATAAAACCAAACTTCTCAAAGAGTAGATTTGCAGGTGCAGATGCTCCGAAACTTTCCATGCCTAGTACGTCATCTGTGTAACGGTAGTACTCAGTGGTTGTGGCTACTTCTACTGCTTCTACTTTGGTGCCAGGGTTGATAACTCTTGCTTTGTACTCTGCGTCTTGTTCGTTAAAGAGGTCAAGACATGGCACAGAAACTACATTGGCTTTTGATGCCAAGAGGTGCTAGGTAACATGCAGCTTTTAGGCAGGTCATGAGTTCGGAACCTGAAGCCATTATGGTTAGTGTTGCATCTTCTCTTTCTTTTACATTGTTTAAACTTTTCTGTATTTTTTAAAAAATTTTATAAATAGAACTAATTTCACAAAGTGAATAAGTTGTGAATAACTCATATTAAAAAATGAAACCCGTGTTTTAGGGCTATTCATAAATTGTTACTTTTTCACCACAAAAGTAACAAAGTTTGCCCACTGAAACATAGTTTCAATATTTTTAAATCCTGCATCTTTGCACATTTGTTTGTTTTCTTCTATTGTAAAGGGAATAAGCACATTTTCCAAGGCTTCTCTCTTTTGTGCTATCTCATAATCACTGTATCCTTGCTCTTTCTTGTAGGCATAATAGATATCTATCATCTCTTTATCTAAAGTCTTGTTTTCAAAGACTATTTTTTCAGAGAAGATAAACATTCCATCGTCATGTAATCCCTTATATATCTTCTTTATAAGCTTTAAACGCTGCATGGGACGTATAAATTGCAAGGTATAGTTCGCCACAATAACCTCTTCATTCAAGTAGTCATACTCCAACATATCTGCAAGTTCCAACTCTATACCTGCCCCAAAAGCATGACATTTTTGTATTGCTCTGTCTATCATCGCCTGAGAATTGTCTAAACCTTTTAATTGCATGGTTACATTCTTTTTAGCATGCAAGTCTAGTAAAAACTTTGCGGTAGAAGAGCCAATGTCAAGTACCTTCATCCCCTCTTTTTGCTCTGCTAATATAAGCGAAATAATTAACTCCCTTACCTCATCATAAAAAGGAACAGAACGGCTCAACATATCATCAAACACAGAAGCCACTGCCTCATCAAATTCAAATTTTTTACTTATTTTTTGTGTGAATACTTTATCTTTTTCCATTTCTATTTTATCTGCCTTTGCCTATAAAATCTTGCATTAGCATATAATATCTCTTATTATCGGAGATAGTATTATGTCCTCTGTCTTCAATCATAACAATCTCTAGCTGTTTTGGAGGAAATGCATCTATAAGTTTTTTTGTATAACTATACGGAATCACTTTATCATTTTGGGCATAGACTATAAATGTTTTGGCTTTTATGTCTTTTACATTGTCTATGGATTTATACTTATCATCCAATAACCATGAAACAGGATAGATAGGGTACATTCCTTGAGCTACATTTAAAATACTATCAAAAGGAGTAATAAGTGCTAGTTTATATACCTCTCTATTGGCTGCGACATAAGTAGCTATGGCTGAGCCTAAACTCCTGCCACCAATAGAAATACGCCTATGCTTAGGCTTTATCATGTCATAAAGTTTTAAAGCATCACTGTAAAGCCGCTCTTGCGAAGCCTCTCCTGTACTATCTCCATACCCTCTATAATCCATAAGGTAAATAGTATGCTCGGGGAACTGCTGCGCTATATAATCAGAACTTCCCGCCATAGACTCTGCATTTCCACCAAAGTATAGTATGGCATCTTTGTTGTTTTTATTGAGTACTATCACATTGATGGTCTCTGCATCATTTTTAAAAGAAAAAGATTCATAGGGCGTTTGTAGCTTTGGTGTCGGATAATAAAGAAAACTTTTTTGCTTTACATACAACATCCCACCCACTACAATATAGCCAATAAGCAATACTGTAACAATCATTATACTAGTTTTCAAAAAGTACCTCTTTTGCAGAACTTATATCCTTATCTATTTGTACTTTAAGTGCTTCTAGGTTTTCAAACTTTTGATTTTCACGTATAAATGACACAAACTCTAAAGATACCTTTCCTTCGATACATCCTAACTCTTTATCTATTACATAACTCTCTAGAGCAAAGCTTCCATCTGTTGTCACACGATGCCCTAAAAAACTTACAGAGGGCAACCACTCATCTTCTATCTTGGTTCGCGTCACATATACACCTTCATGAGGTAGCTGATATTCTTTAACGCTCAAATTTAACGTAGGCACTAACTCCTTTTTACCAAGCCCTTGTCCAGAGACTACTTCACCCTCTACACTGTACCTTCTTCCTAGAAGAGTATTTGCTATTTTTATATTACCCTTATGCAAATACGCCTTAATGGTACGAGAATGTACAGAGACACCCTCTATACTCACTTCTTCCACTACTTCCACCTTAGCATTAAAAAGTGTTTGTAACACTTGTGCATTACCTGCTCTTTCTTTGCCAAATACAAAGTCATACCCCACGACTATTTTTTCTAATTGCGGGAAATCTGTTTGTAATTTCTGCACAAATGCCTCAGGACTCAAACTTTTAATCACATCAAAGTGATAAAAACAACACACTTTAGAAGTAAAATTAGACCTCTTGTATCCAGATGTTAAGTACCCACCATTACGTTCTATGATGACCAATGCATCCGCTTTGTCTATGAGTTTTTTATGTGCAATGTGTATACCATCAAATGAGCCTATGGCGATGGATTTTATGCTATTTATATATGCCAATTTATTTATCCATCTTCACAAAATGATACAGATATTCTTGATTACCCTCTTTGCCCTGAACCTGTGAAAGAGCTTGATGATTCTCTTTCCAGTCAAGCTTCAGAGCCTCTGATTCAAACTCTTCTTTACGTCTAGCTATGGCATCTATATCTTGCACCACACCCTTAGAGTCACGCTTTACATCTTTACCCACTTCAAACTGTGGCTTGTAGAGTATGATGATGTTTGTCTTACTTTTAGAAAGCCTGTCTATGTCGTTTATTATCTTCAAAATAGAGATAAACGACACGTCACAAGTTATAAGCTCAAAGCCCTCTTCACTTTCAAAGTCCCGTATATCTGTATTTTCATGTAAGGTTACTTTGTCATTTTTACGCAAGGAGATATGTAATTGTTCAGAACCTACATCAACACATGTCAATGACGCTACTCCATTTTCCAGCATTATTTGGGCGAACCCTCCAGTAGAAGAGCCTATATCTAAAGATTTTTTGCCTTTAAACTCCATAGTATACTCAGCCAAAAAATTTTCCAACTTACGAGCAGCACGAGATACATAAAACTTCGCATCTTTTACTTCTACAACTGTACTTGTATCTATTTTAGCAGAAGCTTTAGGCCTCCTACCATCCATAACCACAAGCCCAGCCTTTATAGCATCATTCGCACGGTTACGGCTTTCATAATAACCTTCTTCTACTAGGTATTTGTCTAGTCTCATTAAAATCCATTCACTAAAAAAT
>CAZEUM010000026.1:0-10054 GCA_964514765.1 uncultured Sulfurovum sp. | reverse complement strand
AAATAAATAATTTAGCCAATAATTATCAAATTTATATTATCTTAATGTTTTTCTAATGAAATGAGGCTATCAATTTCTAAAAAAGGAAAATGTCATGACAAAGCAAATATTATTCACTGGTATTGTAGGTATATTAGGAGCAGTACTGATGTTTGTGGGCGATATGTTTTTATATTTCACCATAGCTCACATAAATGATTTTGAAAAAGAAATTGTTGGAATTTTAGCTAATGTTTCCATAAATAGATTGATTATTGGGGGTCTTATAGGACCTCTTGCTGGACTGATGTATATCATTGGGTTTTATCAGATAGTGCTTGCTATTAAAGAAGAGTATAAAAAAATTGCAGTGGCTATATTTATACTGTTAAGTATTGGGATGATGTATGGCTCTGCTTTTCATTCGCATTTTACACATTTGGGTATTATGTCAAACTTTAATCATTTAGAAGCACTAAAAGAGGCTGAAAGCTACTCGATGGCAACTTTTGCTATGATGTTTTTTCCTACTTTTCTTGCGTATATTGTGTTAGCATATCTAATATTGAGCAATAAAACGTTGTACCCAAAATGGATAATATTTTTTTCTCCCATAGTCTTATTTTGGCTAGCACCGCTTATGCAAGAACTACCACAACCTTTTTTAATCGTTATTGGAGGAGGGTGGAGCAATATTGTGTTTATTATATTTTTCACTGTATCGACAATGACTTTGCTTAAATCAACAAAGGTATAAAATATGTCCAATAAAATAAATTTAAATCTAAAAGAAATACCAGAGACTATGTTATGGACACTACACAACAGAGCCACAGAAGCTATGAGGGCTGATGGTATCATAAGAGATGATAAATGTATAGAGATATATAAGTCTATAGATTATGATTATGAACGAAATTTTGGCAAAGCAGAGCCTTCACATGCAGTGAGGTCTTTAGATTTTGACAGAGAGATTAGAAGTTTTTTAGAGGAACATCCAGATGGAACTATCGTCAATCTTGGAGAGGGTTTAGAGACACAACGATTTAGGTTTGATGATGAAGCTTTATGGCTATCTGTAGATTTACCTGAGTCTATTGCTTTTCGAGAACAGTTTATACAGGCTGATGAAAAACATCTACATATACCGTTAAGTGCTACAGATAGAACATGGTTTGATAATGTTCCTAAAGACAAAGCTATATTTGTATCGGCACAAGGTTTGTTTATGTATTTTGATGAAGAAGATGTAAAAAGTCTTTTGCAGGACATTGTGAAGACTTTTAAACAGGGCTACATTATGTTTGATACCATACCGACATTTCTCTCTAAAAAAACTATGTTAAACAATGGTTGGCAAAAAACTAAATACTATACTACACCAAAGATGCCATGGGGAATAAACAGAAACAAGATAAAAAAAATATTTAAGCTCTGGCTAGGAGAGGATATAGAAGTCTATGACATGGGATATTCTACTTTCCCAAGAGGAGCTAGTAAGTGGATTTTCTCTTTTATAACTTCTGTACCTTTCTTAAAGAACATTACACCTTCTATAGTCAAAATAAAGCTTTAATTTTTTTGGTTATTGGATACAATTAGAGTATGATGAATCTGGATATTGTGCAAGATATGACTCCCCAGTCCCTTTATCTAAAGCAGAACAATATTTATTACCAGTTACATCCTATAGACCTAGCAATAATGATAATTTACAGGACGCTGGTATAGGCATAAAAGAATACAAGTCATGGGAAAATGAAAAAATTATCTTGCATATAGAGATGATTGAGTGGAATGGTTTATAGTGTCTTTGTCGTTCTCAGGTGTATCTGTCAAACAATGGTTGGAAAAAGACCAAATAGTATTCATACTTATTGATATTATTTAAGTACTTTACGGCTATCATCGCATTTTTATCTACATTTAGATACCCTAAGAAAATATATAAAAAATTAACCATTGGATTTTAAATGCTTATAGACGGACATGGACGTGAGGTAAATTACTTGCGTATCTCAGTAACAGAACGTTGTAATTTTAGATGCCAGTACTGTATGCCTGAAAAACCTTT
This sequence comes from uncultured Sulfurovum sp., assembly GCA_964514765.1. Taxonomy (GTDB): domain Bacteria; phylum Campylobacterota; class Campylobacteria; order Campylobacterales; family Sulfurovaceae; genus Sulfurovum. The sequence goes on along the minus strand of CAZEUM010000026.1, from coordinate 8,001 downwards.
TTCATGGGTACCTAAAGAAAACCTACTAACCTTTGAAGAACTCTTTTTGTTTGTAAAAGTTGCTATTGATGGTGGGGTAAATAAGATACGTCTAACAGGTGGAGAACCACTTTTAAGAGAAGATTTAGACAAGTTTGTCGAAATGATAAACGGCTATAAGGAGGGTCTTGATTTAGCACTTACTACCAATGGATACTTGCTTTCATACGTAGCACAAAGGCTTAAAGATGCAGGGCTTAAACGTCTGAATATTTCATTAGATTCTCTGAAAGTAGACATAGCTGCAAAAATAGCAGGAAAAAATGTACTCAAAAAAGTATTTGAAGGCATAGATAAGGCTTTAGAAGTAGGGCTAAAGGTCAAGATAAACATGGTACCCCTCAAAGGTATTAATGATAATGAGATACTAGATATCATGGAATACTGTCGTGAACGTAACATGAAAGTACGCTTTATAGAATATATGGAAAATGCCCATGCTGCTCAAAGCTTAAAAGGTATGCATGGAAATGAAATACTAGAAAAAGTAAAAGAAAAATACACAATTACAGCTTTAGGTCGTGAGGGTGCAAGCCCTTCTTTTAATTACCGTATAGAAGAGACGGGTTATGAGTTTGGACTTATAGACCCACATAAACATGATTTTTGTGACAATTGTAACCGCATACGTCTCACAGCAGAAGGAAACCTCATTCCCTGTCTTTATTTTGATGAAGCGATGAGCATTGCTGAGTCTGTTAGAAAAGGCGACATACAAGGAGCAGCCGATGTACTGGCTCTTGTGCTAAAAGACAAGCCAAAAGAAAACAGATGGAGCGAAGAAGAGCTTGAAGGTAAAGAAATTTCTAAGCGAGCCTTTTATGAGACTGGTGGTTAATGTTTTATTTGACGGAACAGTTTTTTTCTATACAAGGTGAGGGGAAATATGCAGGTGTTCCTTCTTACTTTTTACGTACAGGTGGATGCAACTTAAACTGTCCAGGTTTTGGAGCAGAGTATGTAGTAGATGGTGAAGTACGTTTAGGTTGTGATACCTATTTTGCAGTAGACTCTAGCTATGCAAAATCGTGGATAAAAGTAGATAATGCTAAAGTACTTATTGAAACATTAGAAAAAGAATTTTTAGAGTTAGGGTACAAACCACATATGGTGATTACTGGTGGTGAACCATTGATGTACCATAGTGAAGCAACATTTTATGAAGTAGTGCAGTGGCTTGTGTCTGAAGGTATACAAATTACCTTTGAGACGAATGGAACAGTAGAGATAGATTTTACCCGTTTCCCTGCATATAAATCATGTATATTTGCACTCTCTTTGAAGTTAAAGAACTCTGGAGAACCTAAAATAAAACGTATTATTCCTCAAGCTTTAATTAATGTACAAACATATGCAAAAGAGGCATTTTTAAAATTTACCATAGATGCTAAACTTGTTAAAACAACTGCCCTAGAAGAAATCATAGAGATTCAAAAAATATTGCCTAAGCTAGATATCTACTGTATGCCTGTGGGTGAAAGTAGAGATACCATCTGGAAAAATGACAAGGATGTGTTTGAGTTTTGCATGAAACATAATTTTCGCTATAGTGATAGACTACACATTCGTGTGTTTGATACTACGCAAGGAGTTTAGTTAATGATTATACGCAAACTTTTTAAATTTGAAAATGCGCATATAGTACGTGATTGTACAACGCAACGCTGTTCTGAAAACATTCATGGGCATTCTTACAAAATTGAAGTACTTTTGCAGTCAAATTATCTTGACCATGGTCAAATGGTTTATGATTTTGGTCTTACAAAACGCTACATTAAAGAACTCATAGATTCATTTGACCATGGAATAACGCTTTGGTCTAAAGATGACGCTAAGTATATAGAAGCAATGAAAGCACATAGTAATAGATGGATAGAGCTTCCTGTATCTCCCAGTGCTGAACAGTTTTCACGTGTCATTTACTTACTTGTTGAGCGAGTATTGGCTTGTATTGAAATGAGGAACGGCGAAAGAGAAGTAAGACTACATAGTATTATCGTGCATGAGACGGAGACAGGTTATGCACAAGGATTTAGGGAAGATGCCCATAGCACACTCATGGGAAAGATAAATCTTGAAGATATTGTCTTTTCACCACAGGTACAATCTGAGTGGAGTGACAATACACTTTGGGCTAAACTTTTAAGCCATACAGGTATTCAAAATCCTAAAAGAGTATAGCCTCACTTTTAAGGTATAATTTGATTTTAAATGCACAAGAGAAATGAGGAGTTTAGTATGGTAGCACAAATGTTAGCAGGTCACAGTATATTGGTAAACATTTTTTTAGGTTTTTTGTTTGTAGGTCTTTTGATACCTTTCCTTGCAGCAAAAAGTCCATTAGGTTTTAAAAAATCTTCTTTCATTTATACCATGGTTTTTCAAGCCCTTGCCACGATGATTGCTTTTTCTGGTCTTGTAGCTGTATTTACAGGTGACCTTGGTTGGAGTATAACAACCATTATCATGGTGGCTATATGGGCAGTATTGATGTATATTGAAATTCAAAAATATAAATTAATTAAACTAGCAAACCTTAACAATCCAGATACACATAAATTGCTCAAAGGGGCATTTATTAAAATCTCTATTGTACAGATTTTACTGGTTGTTATCATGATGGTATTGATGGCATTGCAAGCCAAGGGTATGTTGAACATTTAAGATGCTTTATCTTTACCATAAAGAGGCAGCAAAGTCTCAGCTTACTTTATTGGGGATATGCATCGTTACATTTTTAAAGTAGGTAGATATAAGGTAGAAGACACTTTATATTTTACCTAATCTTAAAGATGCTCTTCTTTATCGTTATACCATCACTAAATGAACAGGAAGGGCATGTAGATTATACCATGTTGGTGTAATCTACATTCTAAAATATTGCTTTAATAGGATTTTAAATTTTTTTCGATAAAATATTGTTCTAAATTGTCTCAGCTAGGCTGTTGCAATAGCCTTTATTTTAATATAAAGAAGAGCAAAAGCTAGAACAGATTAGTTATCTGTCATAAAAAACTAAAAGGTTTACAATGAGAAAAGAAATTCACCCAGATTACCTTGAGTGTAAAGTAGCATGTGCTTGTGGAAACAAGTTTGAAATTAAAACAAATAAAGCAGAAATGTCAGTAGATATTTGTAATGAATGTCACCCATTCTTTACAGGTTCTGAGAAAATTCTTGATGCTGCTGGTAGAGTAGAGAAATTTAAAAGCAAATACAAATTGTCATAAGACAATTTTTGCTTTTTTGGCAGGTGCAAAACCTACCACTACAATTTATGATTACATTTATCCCCACTCCTATTGGAAACCCCCAAGACATTACTATTCGAGCTATGCGAACTTTTGAAAAAGCAACACTTTTTTTATGTGAAGATACACGTCAGACTAAAAAACTTTTACGTTTACTTGAAGAACGTTTTGATATGGCATACTCCGAAGCGGACTTTATCTCATTTAACGAACATAATGGACAAGAGCGCATAGAAGAGTTTAGTTCTCGTTTTTCAAAGGAGGAGGTTGTATATGTAAGTGATGCAGGTATGCCTGTCATCTCTGACCCTGGACAACTTTTGGTAGACTATGCACAAAAACACAATATAAAATATGATGTTTTACCAGGTGCATCTGCTGTTACAACTGCTTACGCAGCTTCTGGTTTTGAAGAAGGTAAGTTTTTATTTTATGCTTTTTTGCCACATAAAGGTAAAGAGAGAAGTGCTGCACTGGCAGAAGCTATGAGTAGCGGGTACAATACGGTACTCTATGAGTCGCCTCATCGCTTAGAAAAACTTTTAGATGAGATACTTGTTTTAGATGAGACAAGAGAACTTTTTATGGCTAAAGAGATTTCTAAAAAGTATCAGAACTACTATCGTGGTACAGTAAAAGCCTTACAAGAAACATTTAAAACATTAACTGTACGTGGCGAATGGGTAGTGGTTATAGCTGCAAAAAAAAGTAGCGAAAAAAGCCTTAGTTTCACAGAAGTTTTAACCTTCGACTTGCCACCTAAGCCTAAAGCTAAACTTTTAGCACAACTTAGTGAAAAAAGTGTAAAAGAGTGGTATCAGGAATTAATTAAAAATTAGATAAAATCTATCTTATGATTATATATGGAAAACAAGCCTGCTTACATGCCTTAGAGTATCATGCAGAAAAAATAAAAACAGTATACGTTGCCCAAAAAGGTACAAACTCTAAAGGGACACTTCCTAAAGCACTTTTTCACAAGTACCATGACAAGATTAAATTTTTAGAAGAGAAATGGGCACAGTCCATGTCTAAAGGTGGCAATCATCAGGGTTTACTTATTGAGATGGATGAATTTTTGCAAAGTACTTTTTCAGAAATTAAAAAAAATAATTTCATTGTAGTACTTGATGCTTTGACTGATGTAGGGAATATAGGTGCAATAGTGCGTTCTGCTTACGCGCTTGGTACAGAAGCTATTATTGCTACAGGAGTGAAACAGCTTAACTTTTCGGCAATTATTAGAAGTTCTTCGGGTGCAATGCTTAATATGCCTTTTATGATTGTTCCAAACATCTTAGATGCCTTTAATGAATTGGGTCAGCTTGGTTTTACTATTTATGGTGCTTCTATGGAAGGTGAAAATGTCCAAAACATTACTTTTGAAGAGAAACGTGTTCTTGTAATGGGAAGTGAAGGCAAAGGACTTTCTAAAAAAGTACAATCTAAAGTAGATCAAAGCATCTCCATTGAAATGCAGCATGCATTTGATTCACTTAACGTTTCTGCAGCAGCAGCTATTTTAATACATAGGATGAGTTATGCAATTAAATGATATTTTAGAAGAAAACACTATGCAATCGATTGCTGATAAAACAAAGATATCAGAAGAGAACCTTGATTGTCTTGTAGCTTTGGAATTTGATGCTTTAACCAAAGTAAAGACATTCGGGTTCCTTTCTATTTTGGAACGAGAATATAAAGCTGATCTTTCTGCTTTAAAATCACAGGCAGAAGAGTATTATGGAGAAAAGAAAGAAGATCATTTATTTCCTATAGGTCAACCTATTTTATATGAGCATAGAAGTAAACCTAGGCTATTTATTCTTTTTGTTTTATTACTCCTTGGTGCGAGTTCATGGTATTTTTTTACTCAGTTTGATAAAAAAAATCTGAATAACCTCCTCCCTTTTATAGAAAATTATCAAAATAATACAGAAAAAGACATAGATAAGACCATCTAGTGTGAATATAAAGAATATTGTAAAAAATAAAATTACCAAAGTATAAAGTTTAAGGTGAAAAAAATATGTTTGATGAAATACAATTTGATAAAATAAATAGACTGCCAAAGTATCTTTTTGCAGAGATTAATGAGCTTAAAATGCGCTTACGACGTGAAGGTGAAGATATTATAGATTTTTCTATGGGAAACCCAGATGCACCTACACCACAACCCATTATAGACAAGCTCTGTGAGACAGCACAAAAACCAAAAACACATGGCTATTCTGCTTCTAAAGGTATTTATAAATTACGTCTTGCAATGAGTAAATGGTATAAACGTAAGTACAGTGTTGATCTCGATCCCGATACTGAAATAGTAGCAACCATGGGAAGTAAAGAGGGGTATGTGCACTTAGTGCAAGCCATTGCTAACCCTGGTGATGTAGCGATTGTTCCTGATCCTACTTATCCTATACATTCTCAGGCATTTATACTAGCAGGAGCAAATGTAGAGAAAATGCAACTTATATTTAATGAAGAGACATTTGAGGTAGATGAAGATAAATTTTTAGCAGACGTAGAAGACCATTTAGATAACTCCATTCCTAAAGCAAAATTTTTGGTTGTTAACTTCCCACATAACCCAAGTACTGCAACAGTTACACCTCAGTTTTATGAGAGACTTGTAGCCCTTGCTAGAGAAAAACGTTTCTATATTATCTCTGATATTGCTTATGCAGATATTACTTTTGATGGCTATAAAACACCATCAATCATGGAAGTTGAAGGTGCGAAAGATGTGGCGGTGGAAGCCTATACTCTTTCAAAATCATACAACATGGCCGGATGGAGAGTAGGATTTATTGTGGGTAATAAAAAACTCATTGGAGCCTTACAAAGCATTAAGTCATGGCTCGATTATGGTATGTTTACTCCCATTCAAGTGGCTGCAACTGTGGCACTTGATGAGTATTACAATATTCCTGAAGATGAGATTATCCCACGGTATCAAAAACGTCGTGATGTAATGTTAGAGGCTTTTGCTAATGCAGGTTGGAAAATGGGTAAACCAAATGCCTCGATGTTTATTTGGGGGAAAATACCTGATGTAGCACAACACTTGGGTTCGTTAGAGTTTTCAAAACAACTTTTATTAAAAGCGGGAGTGGCGGTAAGTCCTGGCATTGGCTTTGGTAAGTACGGAGATAAGTATATACGTATTGCCCTTATAGAAAATGAAAAACGCATTAGACAGGCAGCAAAAACTGTAAAGAAATTTTTAAAAGAACTTGAAGAGAGTAAATCATAATGGTAAAAATAGGAATATTGGGTGTTGGTACGGTTGGATCGAGTGTTGTCAAGATACTTGAAGAAAATGCAGACATTATAGAAGCAAGAGCAGGTAAGAAAATACTTATAAAGTCAGGTGTGGTTAAAAACCTTAATAAAGACAGAAATGTAAGCATTAAACTCTCTGACAATCCTTTAGACGTGGTAGATGACCCAGAGATAGACATTGTAGTAGAGCTTATGGGTGGAGTAGAGGAGCCTTATGCACTAGTGAAAAAAGCACTAGAAAACGGCAAAGCAGTAGTTACAGCAAATAAAGCACTTCTAGCTTACCACCGCTATCAACTCCAAAGTATTGCTGGCGACATACCACTTATGTATGAAGCAAGTACGGCAGGAGGCATACCCATCATTGGAGCCTTACGTAATGGTTTGAGTGCTAACCACATTGACAGCATTCAAGGTGTTATGAATGGTACATGTAATTACATGCTAACCAACATGATAAACGAAGGTGCTTTGTATGATGACATACTCCAAGAAGCACAAGATTTAGGCTACGCAGAAGCAGACCCTACTTTTGATGTAGGTGGTTTTGATGCTTCTCATAAACTTCTCATCTTGGCAAGTATTGCTTATGGAATAGACGCAAAACCTGAAGATATACTCATAGAAGGCATAGAAAACATCACAAGCACAGATGTAGACTTTGCCAAAGAATTTGGTTATGAGATAAAGTCTTTAGGCATCGCCAAAAAAGTAGGTAATGGTGTTGAGCTTCGAGTACATGCCACCATGATACCAAGCGAAAGCATGATAGCCAAGGTAGATGGCGTGATGAACGCAGTGACCGTCATAGGCGACAGAGTAGGAGAGACGATGTACTACGGTCCTGGAGCAGGGGGTGATGCTACAGCCTCAGCTGTCATCTCTGATATCATAGACATAGTAAGAGGAAACCAAGGGCCAATGCTTGGCTACAAAAAAGGTTTAGAGTCTGGACTTACACTTTTACCTAAGGGTGACATCATTACAGAATATTATCTGCGTTTAGAAGTAGATGATAAAAGTGGTGTATTGGCTACTATTACAACTACGCTAGGAGAGTTTGGTATCTCCATAGAAGCGATGCTTCAAAAGCCTACAGATGATGAGGCTATTGCCAAATTACTATTTACCACCCATCAAACAAAAGAAAGCAACATGCAAGCGGCTATTGTGGCACTTACTAAGCTTGATGTAGTGCGTGGGGAGATTGCTATGATGAGGATTGAGAAGTAAAAGTAGGCGAATTCGCATACCAAGCGAATACCCTGAACCACAATTCTAGCATTAATGCCTGAAAGTTCCTCAAATACTTCATAAGGTGTTTTCCATCCAAGACACTTTCTGGGTCTGCTATTTAATTTGTCTATCGCTTGCAAAAGATGGTAGCATAATGATTGTTAAAAAGCTCAAACAAGAAATAAAGCAT
>CAZEUM010000025.1:0-10400 GCA_964514765.1 uncultured Sulfurovum sp. | reverse complement strand
CATCTCTAAAAACTATGAAGCATATAAGTATCTACCAGAGTCCATAGAAGAGTTTCTAAGCACAGAAATGTTGGTTGAAGAATTAAAAGAAGCTGGCTTTGAGATGAAGTATACAAAATCTTTTTCCATGGGGATATCTACCTTACTTATAGCACAAAAGAAGTAATATGTCTCAAAACATGATGAGCGTAAGCTCACTAAATACCAAGATAAAATCACTCCTAGAAGCTACTTTTATGCACACGATGGTAGAGGGAGAAGTAGCTTCTGCTACCTACCATACTTCAGGGCATCTTTACTTTTCTATTAAAGACAAAGACTCATCTCTTAAGTGTGTGATGTGGCGTTCTTCTGTGGCTAAAATAAAGTTTCGTATAGAAAAGGGCATGCATATAGTAGTAGAAGGGTCTGTGTCAGTGTATACTCCTAGAGGCGAGTATCAGTTTCAAACCGTAGGTATAGAACCGTATGGGCAAGGGGCATTGGCTTTGGCGTATGAACAGCTTAAGAAGAAGCTGAAAGTTAAAGGTTATTTTGATGCAGAGATAAAAAAGGAAATTCCTAAACATTTAATGAAAATAGCACTGGTAACAGCCAAAGAATCTGCAGCACTCTATGATATGCTTAAAATTATAGAAAAACGCTGGCCTCTGCTTGAAGTGAGTATCATTGATACCTTGGTGCAAGGCGAACTTGCAGCAGTACAGATAGCCAAATCTTTAGCCTATGCAGATAGTTTAGGACTTGATGTTGTTGTTCTTGGCCGTGGTGGTGGTTCAGCAGAAGATTTGTGGTCTTTTAATGAAGAAGTTGTAGCAGATGCTATCTTCAATATGAAAACACCTGTAGTCTCTGCAGTGGGACATGAAGTAGATGTTTTAATCTCTGACTATGTAGCGGATCTTCGTGCACCAACACCTTCTGCTGCTATGGAGATGATACTTCCCGATATGTATGAAATACAGCATACTTTGCTTGAGATGTCTGAACGTTTCACTTATACGGTAAAACAAAAGTTACAGTCTAGTTTAAGTGATTTAAAACATACAGAAGAGATATTACACAGGTCTTCACCTTCACGTTTATTGCTTGAGGTTAGCAATGAGTTTACACGTTTGCAAGAGGAGCTAAAGCGTGTCTTTATTTACAAGTTAGAACAGTTTAGTTCACCTGTGACGACATTGCTTCAAAACTATAGACAAACAATGCTTTTTACCTTACAACAAAAAGAACAACATCTAGGTTATATTCAAAAAACTTTCAGTATGAGTAACCCTAAGTTACAGCAACGCAAAGGTTGGGGGCAAGTATCTCTAGGTGGTAAAACAATAGATTTAGATGCTATAGAGGTAGATAAAACATTTATACTCGAAGATACAAGGGTACGCATAGAAGCATTATGTTTACAGAAGAGATGAGTTTTGACAGAGTATTTGATATAATGAAAATAAATAATAAAATAGTTTAATGGAGTCTTTTAAATGGAACCTTTCTTGCTAAAGTTAAGCCAACTAACGCAAATAGAGTATCTTTTACTCATTTTGAGTAGTTTGAGTATTGTTTTTTTACTGATTTTTTATAAAAATTCTAAAGAGAAAAAAAAACTTAAAGAAAAAATAGAAAGTAATATAAAATCATTTCAACAGAACTGTGATATCTCAGAAAATGCTATTATGATACTCTCAAATACGAACAAAGTACAGTATGCTAATCATGCTATGGTACGCTTATTACAATTGAAAGATGGGTTTATATCTCAAGATTTAGACACTTCTGTGCAGATAAAAGTGAAGAAAAAATGGATAGCATTAGATGCCTTTGTTTCGAACCATAATATGAAGATAGATGGTAAACTTATATCTTTCCCTAAGTCTCATCTTAAACTTTTAGAGGGTGATGAGATACCTGTCCATTTCCATACGGATACGCTTTTAATGAACATTCCTAATGAAACGGTATGTTATGTATTTACAATTCAAGATTTAAGTAAAGAAGAAAAATATGCAACTTCACATTTTAGACATCAGCTTACCAATCTACCTAACCAACTTCAAGCGTATCATGATTTACCAGCATTTTTTTCAAAAGCACATCTAGAAAAAAATAAACTAGCCCTTATACTACTTAATTTAGATAACTTTTCGCTTCTTCGTTCTATTGTAGGGCATGAGCAATCCAATAAAGTAATAAAAAAGTTTGCCAAATATTTGGAAACCTTGAGAGAAAACCCAAACCTATATGTTTACCATACCTTTGACAACCATTTTTTACTCACCGTCACAAATCTTAATTCTATGGATGAGTCAAAAAATTTGGTTAAAGATATTCAGACTAAAATAAGATCTTTTTACAAACTTGATAATGTGAGTTTACGTCTAAGTGTTTCTGCAGGTATTGCATTATATCCAGACTCTGGGAGCATACGGAAGCTACTCGATCATGCATATAAAGCACTTTTGGAAGCAAACAAAGAAGGTGATGGGAAGACACATGTTTTTATACCAGAAGAATTTAATAATAGTTATGACGAGTTGAAGTTACATAATGATATGCAAGGAGGCTTAAAAAATGGAGAATTTGAAGTCTATTATCAGCCTATTATTTTAGTAAAAAAGAAAGAAGTGGTAGCAGCTGAAGCATTAATTCGTTGGAAACATCCTCAATATGGTTTGATTCCTCCAGATATTTTTATCTCACTTATGGAAAAAACAGGTTTTATTGTGAAGCTAGGACAGTTTGTACTTGAAGAGGTACTAAAGCAGCAAAAACGCTGGGAACTCTTTAGATTCAAACAAATAGAAGTCTCTATTAATGTTTCTATGGTTGAAATTAATACCAGTACTTTTGTACAACATGTTGAAATAAAACTTAAAAAACATCAGATTAACCCCAAATTAATTAAGTTTGAAATTACAGAGGGTCTTGCGATGAGTAGTGAGGCAGAGACAGTAAAATATTTTTTTGCACTAAAAAAACTTGGTGTAGGTATTTCTTTGGATGACTTTGGTACAGGCTATACTTCTTTTGGATATTTGAAAAAATTCCCTGCTGATACGCTAAAAATTGACAAAAGTTTGGTTGATTATATATTAACAAACGAAGAAGATCAAAGAATTGTAAAAGCAATTATAGAGTTGGCACATACCTTAAATATGAAAATAGTAGTTGAAGGTATTGAAAACAAAAAAATGGTAGACATGATTGCCTCTTATGGTTGTGATTATATGCAGGGATATTATTTTTCTAAACCTGTACCTGTGTTTGAATTTCAAAAATTATTACGTTAAGGAAAGTGAGTATGGAAAATATTACTTTTATTATTATGAGTGTTGTGGGAGCTCTTTTATTGAGGGATATTATATTTAGACAGGATAGTTCACTCTTTACATAGAATAGAATTGGAGGGTGAATCGATGAGAAAACTGAGGTCAAATATCAATAAATCTGAGTAGGTACTCGGACACTTGTGATATAATTCTTGTCTAGAGATTGACTACTGGTAAACTGTCCTAGTAAAAAACGGCTGGGTGTCCAAATGAATCGGCGTGAGCATACCTTTGGTATAGAGTGATAAGATAATATCTTCTGCACCATCTAAAGTATGTCTCACGCTTTTTTACTAGCTGTGGTCCAAAGGTAAATTCTCTGTCTCTAGGAATAGAAATATTAAATTGACCATATTTAGAATTGATTATTTTATCGTTGTAGCATTTCGAACATTGTTGCTCTTTGACTCTTGGTGCTTATAGTAAGCCTAGGTGTGAGGTTAGTTCTTCTTGTCTTGCAGTCTGTATAACTTCTTTGAGTATGTTTTTAAATTCTGCTGTAATACCATCAAGAGTTGTAATCTCTCCTTGTGCCAATTGTCTTTTTAATTCTTCGTAGTTTATTAAACTCATATACAAATCCTTTCCTAATAATTCATTTGATTAGTGCATCAAATAAAGTTATATTTTAAAGGTTTACACAGTTAGACTTATGCTCCCTATCTATTTATCCCACCATGACCTATGCATACTCAATATAGGTCTAAGCCTAGGAGATAGTCTCTTATAGTTTTTACCCAACTTATAGGCCAGTAATTTTGCTCCATTACGGATGAAGCTCAAAGGTATCAGATGATATTTATTTATTGATATAAGATACTGTAGCTCTTCTTTCACAAACCGTTTTCCTTCTCCTGAGGCACTTCCAAATTCTTTTTGTAGCTCTGGTTTACAGCTATGAAAGACACCTATGTCAAAGTACCGTTTAAATTCTTGGACTACTGTGTAGTCATGAGAATGATAAACTTTGGCATCTGTAACATAACAAACCTTTCCACCCTTTCTCAAGATATTAGCAGCGGCATACATGTCTTCTGCTAGTATCAATTTGTCTTCAAAATAACCAACTTCTTCCAAGGCACTCTTCCTATAGGCACAAAATGAGTTAGAAACAAAGGCTGTTTTAAGTCCATAGTTTCTTTTGTTTTCATAAACTCTTTCATTTGACTTTTCAGGATAGTTAAACTGTCTTAAAAAAGTTCCAAAAGGACCAGCTCCTTTATGAGGAACCTGTTGTCCATAACATATAGACACACTCTCATCTTCAAACTTTTTTACTAGGCTCCCTATAGATTGATTATCAAAAGGTAAGGCATCTTGTGTCATAAAGACTATAATTTCATATTCATAAGACTTTGCTATTGCTGTTCGTGTACCACCATGGTCAAATTCTGATTTATTTATAATGACAATATCATCTATAAAAGTTTTAGCTATTAAAACTGTATTATCAGTAGATGAAGAGTCAATAATGAGCAACTTAAAGTTTAGGGTCTGTGCTTTAAGGCTTTTTAAGAGTTTTGGCAAATAACTAGCTGCATTGTAAGTAGGAATAGCAAGTAAAATATTTAACGGCAAAGAAAAAGTCCCATGTTTCGTACAAACCCCTGTTTTATAATGCCGTATTTTAGCAAAATATATTTAGCTTTAATCCATGAGGCTTTTTGAGTAGAGATAAACTCTTTTAAAAGCTTGACCTGCCCAGGACTTAAGCGGTCTTTGTGTTTGGCAAGAAGTAGTTTTGCTTGTACCGTATATTTTTGAAGATCAACAGTTGAAAGGCTTTGTATTTTTTTTACAATAGAATATAGACCAAAGTATGTTGCACCTGTATCATTGTTGCTATGCTGTCTATAGAGTACAGTTGGTGTGTTGATATGGTTTATGTGTCCAAAAGAAGCTGCAATGAGGGCTATCCACCAGTCATGCATGATGACATCTTTAGGTATAGGTAAAGCTAACTCAGCCAGTTCTCTATTAATCATGACAGTACAGCCGGTAATGATATTCTGGACAAGGAGTCTGTTTAATGTGTCATAATGTGGCTCAATTCTCTGGTATGACCAGTATGAGTTACTTAGGATGGTTAAGTCTGAATTGACCACTTTAAGATCGGTATGGACCAATATAGGGTGACTGGGGTCTAATTGTTCAACTTCCTGCATTTTTTCTAAGGCTAATTGGATTTTGTCAGCTAACCAGGTGTCATCTTGATCACAAAACATTATGTATGGAGAGCTACTGTGTGTGAGAAGCTCAGAGAAGTTTGCAATAACTCCAGCGTTTCCATTATTATTCGTTACTATGAAGACCTTGTTAGGGAACTTATTTTGATAGGTTTGTATGATCTCATTAGTCCCATCAGTAGATCCATCATCTCGTATAAATAGTTTCCAGCCTGTATAGCTCTGGTTTATGATGGAGTCTATCTGCTCTGCAAGAAAGTTATCACCGTTAAATGTGGCAAGAAGTATGTCTACTTGAGTCATCTGTTAGCTCCTCGCTTGAGTAAGAGATTTTGATATCAGGATAAGATTATAATTTGATATAGAGCTAATTACCTTTTTCCAATTAGAAATATTTAGACCTATAGGATTGTCTCTTAATAATTCTTTTTTAATAAATGGATATTTTTTATTTAAAATTAAATCTTTCCAATAGTAGTGCATTATATTTAAATAACTATAATTTTCTGTAGTACAATAGGCACCAAATGTTAATTCAGTTTTTTGTAGGTTTTTAGAAAATCTTATTTCATTCATTTCAATAAGTTTTTTCTTATTATTATATATTTTGAAGTTCTTCCAAAAATCTTGAAAAACTTTTTCTGTAAATGCTTTCTTAGTATAAACGATAAAATAACTTTGTAAATGGTAGGATATTTCATAGTTATCTGTCATGGACCAAAAGTCGTATTTTTTTTGTTTCATCTCCATAAAAATTACTTCTAAGTCAGAGAATGGGCCAAAGACACTATCATTACAAAGTATTAATTCATCATAAGTATTAAGCTTGTTTCCTAGTAGATTAAGGCCACTCTTCCATGCTCCAAAGTCGTATCCATAGTTTTCTTTTACAAGTATGTCTCGACAATACGGTGATACTTTTTTTAATTCATCTAAAGATAACTTTTCTGCCGTAGAAATAAAAACTATATCAGTAATTTTAGATAATTCTGATAAATAATATAGAATATACTCTTCTATTCTATTGTTTTTGTCATAGTGTGAAAAAAGGCATATTCTATTTTTAGATTTAGGGTGTATATTCTTTTCAATTATTTTATTTTCCTTGAAATCTAAACCAATATAGTCTAAATAGCCTTGGCTATTTTCCTCATTTGGCAAAGAATTGACAGAGGTGTATGTTAAGTTTTTATTGTAGTAGGGGTCTGAAGTCTGAAAAATATTTTTATGCTTTTGTTTTAAAAAATATTTTTCTTTTTCTAGCCTTTCTAGCTTTTTTGGAGAATTTTCATAGCCTCTAGATATAGATTCATGATGATACAGTTCACAAAAAGGAGACCATACATTAATGCATCCTTCCTCTTGCATCCTTAGACATAAATCAACATCGTTATATGCGACTTTTAGATTTTTTGTATCAAAACCATTGAGATAGGAAAATAGCTCTTTTTTACACATCATACATGCTGCAGTAACGGCAGAATAATTCATAATACATTTTGCTCTAGACATATAGCCATAAGTGTTATGCGGGTGCCTATTGTACATAGTTAATATAGCATTGTCAGTATAGGGTGCTATTGCGAGACCAGCATGTTGTATGGTATTATTAGGGAAATAAAGTTTTGCACCTACTGCACCCACATTAGCTCTTTGAGAATGCATCAACAGCTCTTCTATCCATTGAGAGGTAATGAGTTCAATATCATTGTTTAAAAAGAGCAGATGTTCCCCTTTCGCATACTCTTTTACCGCATGATTATTAATATCAGAATAGTTAAATGGAACATTGTACTCATAAAACTTAATCCGCTTATCTAGTCCTTCTAGCCTGCTCATCTCAACAAATGTAGCTTTATTTTCACTGTTATTGCTTATGCCTATAATCTCAAAATTTTGATAGCTTGTCTTTTCTAAAATAGATTCTATGCACATCGAGAGTAGCTTTGGCATATCTTTAAAAGGTATTATAATACTAACTAAAGGCTCTCCTATAATTTCGTAATTAACTTTGTAGGTTCCTGGCGTAAGTCCATTGACTACATCTGCTTTAATGCCTCGTCTTTTCATAGCATTATCTAAGGCTTTTCGTCCAGCCTCTTGTGCATATGACTTTTCACCATATTCAGCAGCAGTAGAACCTGGGACTTTTCTCCAATGATATAACACTTTTTGTATGTGATATATACTATCAGTATGCTCTAGTACTTTTAAGTAAAGATCATAGTCTTGTGAACCTTCTAAACCTAGAGTGAAGCCATTAACTTTGTCTACTAGCTCTTTTTTTATAACGCCTAAATGACTTATATAGTTTTGACTTAAAAACATATCGGGAGCAAAGTCTGGTTTAAAATGAGGATCAGAAAAGGTACTATCCATTTCAAGCTTGTCTTCATCACTGTAGATGAATTCAGCATTTGTTTCATTGATAGCTTTAACGACTTCATAGAGTGCATCAGGTGTTAGTTCGTCATCATTATCCATTAGTGCTACGTACTCACCAGTCACTAGTTTGAGAGCCTCATTTGATGCAGCAGAGATATTTCCATTGGTTTCCAAAAGAACAGTTTTAATTTTGTTGTTTGTTATTGCTTGTAAGTACTGAGTAGTCTCTTTATTTGTACTTTTGTCATCAGCGATACAGAGCTCCCAATTACTGTACCACTGTGTCTCTATAGATTTTATAGCTAAGTCTAGCCATTTAGGGTCAACATTGTACACTGGCATGATGATGGAGATAAAAGGTTTTATCCTGAAATTCTCTATCTCTTTGAAAACTTTTTGAGATAACACTGGTTCACGGTAAGTATAAATATTTATAATTTGTGATTCAGATAAATGTTTAACTTTCTTGATCTTATATATTAATGCCTGAACTCCTCGCGTCTTTAAAACATGCCATCCCAGTGTAATTGCTCTAGGGTTATGTTTGATGTATTGCAACAGTTTACAAACCTTGGAAGGGATGAACTTTTTCACAATATTTTTAAACCTTAGTGACTGAGCTATTGCGTGTAACTCTTGAATTTTCTGGTCTTTTTCTTGAATTTGCTGGTCTTTTTCTTGGATAATATTTTGTTTATTCTTTAACTCTTTATAAATTATTTTCACATTTTTTATATATGAATTCTGATGATTTTCAAAAATTTGCATATATGAATTAATTTCATTATCAAGCTCTTTAGCCAATTTTGTTGAACGAGATATTTTTTTAATTCTATAACTAAAAAGAATTTCAGGTATTTGATATACTCTGTTACCTAATTCCAAAAGCAAAAGCCAAAAATCATAATCTTCATATCCGTGTACCATGTTCTCGTTGTAGCCATTGACTTTTTTCCAATCTTCTTTTCGGTACATGGCAGTTGCAAAAATCATGTTACCTATTAAAATTTCAGAGAAGGAGTATGCAGGTAAATTCCATTTACCTTG
The DNA here is from genome assembly GCA_964514765.1 of uncultured Sulfurovum sp. Classification (GTDB taxonomy): domain Bacteria; phylum Campylobacterota; class Campylobacteria; order Campylobacterales; family Sulfurovaceae; genus Sulfurovum. The sequence continues at coordinate 1,456 of CAZEUM010000025.1, read as the reverse complement.
CTGCTCTCCAAATAATTCTGCTTCGCAATATACAATACCAATATTGTTATCTTCTTCTAAAATCTTAACAGCTTTTTCAACATAGGTTGGGGCTATTTTATCGTCGGAATCTAAAGGAAGTATGTATTTTCCTTTGGCAAGTTCAATACCTTTGTTTCGAGCAACAGCAGGGCCAACATTCTTTTCTAGATAAATAACAGTCAAATTATCTTTATCTAACTTAGATAAAACATCAAGAGTTTCTTGGTCTATTGAAGCATCATCAATAATTATGATTTCTATATCTTTTAATGTCTGATTAAGTGCAGACTCTATAGCTTCTTCAAGGTAGATGCCGTCATTGTAGCAAGGCATGATTATACTCACTTTAAAATTTTTATTCATAGGGAACCTTTTTTGCCTTAAGACGCATTATTGCTTGTCCAACATAATGCCATGATAAAGCTGTAAAAAACGTAATCATTCAGCACCCTAACCAAGCAGGTATATAAGGATTGTTGCTCAATACATTGTTTAATTCTTTCAAAACCAATCGACCATTCTTTTTAACCGTAGAGATACAGCCTTTTGTCCTGACAAAGATTTCACCACCTCTGGCACTTGCAAATGTACCTGATCTCTAAAAGCATAAGCTCGAAACTCATTTGGTAAAATCCTAAATAATTCAGATTTCGATTGAAAGCAACTCTGTAATGCTTCAAAAGGAGTCTTAACTTTAAATTCCTTTCGTAGACTTCCGTGTCTTCTGTTGAAATTGTAGTATAGCAAGAATTTGTTTAAATCTTTTTCAAGTGCATTGAAGCTGTGGTATTCCTGTGCTTTAATTGTACCTTGCTTAATTGTTCTGTTAGCTCTTTCTGCCATACTATTTGTCTATGGCATAAAGGGTGTGTTTAGTCCCAAAGACTTACTCTCAGGATTGTCCTGATATATTTGAAACATTGTATCATAAGGTGTCTGATGCCTTAAAGCTTTGAGTTTTTTTGTCAAATGTATGTATTTTATACGACTCGGCATTTAGTGCCTCGCTTGCACTGAGGTTTAGCCTCTTGTCTTTTGGTCTTAAATGCTCAGCTAAAAGTTTATAGGTAAATTGTGCAGCATTATTTGTAGTGTATTTAGTAGCACGGTCTATAACTACGAACATATAAGCTTTACCTTATCTTGCTATGTGCTTCTGATATATCTATATCTAATGTAAACTTAGTTACTCTTCTAAATTCACATATGATTTGCTCTTCTTGTTCTGTTGACTTTGGAATGGTAGGTCCACTTTTCCCGACTTCACCCATCAACCCAGCCCCTCATAAATATGGGGTTCGTCTAAAAAAGTAGGCACTACAAGAGATATGGTATTTTATCTTCACCCTCCCCTCATAAGCTTATAAATCTTTTCAGCATCAATTGTAACACTCTATGGAAGTCCAAACTTTTTATCATTTTTAGTATCATTAAA
>CAZEUM010000024.1:0-10594 GCA_964514765.1 uncultured Sulfurovum sp. | reverse complement strand
AAAGCATAAGATGTGTATCTTTTATTTGAAGATAGAAAGAAGTACACCAGCTGCAACAGCAGAACCAATAACACCAGCCACATTTGGACCCATGGCATGCATGAGAAGAATATTCCCTGGTTTTGCATCAGATCCTACCCTAGAGACAACCCTTGCTGACATCGGTAGTGCTGAGACTCCAGCTGCACCAATCAGTGGGTTGATAGGCTCTTTGCTAAATTTGTTCATCAATTTTGCCATAAGTACACCAACTGCTGTACCTATAGAAAAAGCAATCAGACCGATTAACATAATCCCCAAAGTCTCTAGGACTAAAAATTTATCTGCTGCAAGTTTTGAACCTACACCAAGACCAAGAAATATAGTCACAATATTAATAAGTGAATTTTGCATTTCATTAGAAAGTCTATCTACTACTCCTGATTCTTTTGCAAAATTTCCAAAGGTAAAGGCCCCAATTAATGGTGCAGCCTCAGGAATAATTAAAATAGTCAAAAGTAATACAAGAAGAGGGAAAAAAAGTTTTTCAAGTCTATGTACTTTTCTAGCAGTATTCATAACGATTTTACGCTCTGCTTCTGTGGTTAGAAGCTTCATTATCGGAGGCTGAATCACTGGCACCAATGCCATATATGAATAGGCAGCAACAGCAATGGCTCCTAGCATATCAGGGGCTAGCCTACTTGCTATAAAGATAGAAGTTGGTCCATCTGCTCCACCAATAATAGAAATGGCTGATGCATCTTGCAAGGAGAAACCAATAGTAACCGCACCAATAAGTGAAGCAAAAATACCAAACTGAGCAGCTCCACCAAGTATTGCTGTCTTAGGGTTGGCTAAAAGTGGACCAAAATCTGTCATAGCACCTACACCCATAAAAATAAGCAAGGGGAAAAACTCATTGGCAATCCCCATATTGTAGATAATACCAAGCATACCTTCCTCTCCACCTATACCAGCAAGTGGTATGTTTGCCAATAACCCACCAAAGGCTATAGGGATAAGAAGAAGTGGTTCAAATTTTTTAGCAATAGCCAAATAAAAGAGAATAAATATAATAAGAATCATAATAATACGGCCCAAAGAAGACTCAAACCAATCCATCTCTCTTTCAAATGCAGCACCTTTGGGTTCAGAAGTTCTCTCTCCATTATTTAAATCAGTAATGGCATTAATACCTGTTGTTTCCCAAAAACTGACCAATAATTCATTAATAGTTTTTGATTTATACTCTTTTTCTACCTCTTTAATGGGTGTAGAAGGAGCATCTTCTGATGCCTGCACCGATGATGTAAGTGTTGCAAAGATAAACAACAAGGAAAGCAAAAAGTGTTTAAGTTTCATACTTAGTCCATTGTGGCTAAAAGTTGTGCATCAGAGACAGAGTCATTTACATTCACATTGATAGATGCAATTTTACCTGCTCGTGGCGCTGCAATATCAATTTCCATTTTCATCGCTTCAAGAATCATAATAACATCACCCTCAGCTACTGTATCACCTGGATTTTTGATAATTTTCCATACATTCCCTGGTGTTTGAGAATTAATCTCAACTGAACCTTTTATACCTACTGTTGGGGCAGGTGTTTCTGCTTCAGCTACCGCATTTACAAGAGCTGTTGGTGTAATTTGAATATCACCCTCACCTTCTGCTACTTGTACACTATATTGTTTACCATCTACTACTACTGTATAATTTCCTGACATTTCTTCATCTCCACAATTTGAGTTATTTTCTTTACCTTTTCTAATCATGAGAGGGCCTTCACCCCTCAAGAACGCAATACCTTTTTGGTCACAAGCTCCAACTATGAAAATATTTTCATCGCTTACTTCCAATCCTTCATCTTCCAATACTTTTGTCCAATGTGCAATAGATTTTGTTTCATCTCTATCTGCAATGTCTAAAGGATTTTCTGTTGTAGGTTCAAGCTTAAGCTTTTTTGATGCAAGTGCAATAATTTCCTTGTCTGCTTCAACAGGTGTTTTACCAAAGTAACCAAGTACCATACGACCGTATCCTGGAGCAATTTGTTTCCATGGACCAAATATTACATTGGCATAAGCCTGCTGCCAGTAAAACTGAGAAACTGGTGTTACAGATGTACCATACCCACCACGCTCAACCACTTCTTTCATTGCAGCAATCACAGAGTCAAACTTGTCCAAATCCCCAGAATCTCTCATCATTTGTGTATTTGCAGTCAAAGCACCCCCAGGCATAGGTGAGAATGGAATAAGAGGTGAAACCTTTGTGGCTTCAACTGGTATCATATACTCAGATAAACACTCTTTTAGTCTTTCTTCATATTTAAGAATTTTATCTAGTTTCAAATCACCAAGATTGTAATTTGTGCCTTTCGTTGCATGAAGCATAGTAAGTATATCTGGTTGAGAAGTTCCACCAGATACTGGAGATGCTGCTACATCAATACCGTTTGCGCCTGCTTCAAGTGCTGCTAAATAAGACGCAACAGATACACCTGCTGTTTCATGTGTATGAAATCTAAGATGTACAGACTCCCCAAGAAGTTTTCTTGCCATAGTAATTGTCTCGTAGACTTTATGTGGATTTGCAGTTCCTGATGCATCTTTAAAACATACAGAATCATAATGCATACCTGAGTCTAAAATGTTTCTTAATGTTTTTTCATAAAAAGCCACATCATGCGCTCCTGTACATCCTGGTGGTAAGTCCATTATTGCTACAACTACTTCATGATTTAAATCATGTTTTTTAATCATTTCAGCAGAAAAAGATAGGTTATTTACATCATTAAGTGCATCAAAGTTACGTACTGTAGTTGTACCGTGCTTTTTAAACATTTTTGCAAAAAGGTCTATCATTTCACGAGAACCGGTGTCAAGCATCACGGTATTAATACCTCGTGAAAGTACTTGAAGGTTGGCATCTAGTCCTACAATTTCTCTAAAACCGTCCATCATTTCAAATGCGTCTTCTTGTAAATAAAAGTACAGTGATTGAAAACGTGCACCTCCACCAAACTCGAAATGATTAATCCCTGCTTGTTTTGCTGCTTCTACTGCAGGAAAAAAGTCATCCATAAGTACACGACCACCAAAGACAGATTGAAATCCGTCTCTAAAAGTTGTGTCCATTACATCAATATATTTTTTAGCCATTTACACTACCTTATCTTTTATGATTTTTTACGAAATTCTGCTACAGCTACAATAATTGCGGCAACATGTTTTGCATCGTTATTGTTAACCGGAGTTGTCGGTATAACAGGTGCTTCTTCTGGGAAAAACTTAGCAATCAATTTTGCCTGAAGGTTTACCACAACAATCATTATTGTTAAGAATAGAAATACAACCCCCATTCCCAACAACATAAACTTTACACTTTCGAGTATTAAGTTAACATCTTCCATTTCATCTCACTTTCTATAGTTATAACCCAAATTTTAAAATAATTTTGCTTGTTCTTAGGTGAAAAAAAGAAATTATCTTCTCTTTTTTCTACGATTGTTATTTCGTGTAGCTTTTTGTTGCCCATTATAGCCTTCAATCATTTGATCAACCGTATTTTGATCATATCCTATTTGCGATCCAACATTGTTTTTTTCTTGCTCAAGTAAACGTGAAATCAATTTTTCTAGCAATAGGGTTTTATCCATATCACCCATATAGTTTAGTAAATCATTGGCATCATTATGCACAGGTATGTCTCTAATCTGTTCTGCCAAATATTCACGCCCAGTGTCATCAAGTTCTACACCACCCTGAATGGTAGCCAAATGCATTTGTGCACCTACTTCTTTTTGAATACGCTGAAGTTCTTTAAATTCTTCAGGAGTTACTAAAGTAATTGCCTGTCCACTTTTTCCTGCACGTCCCGTACGACCAATACGATGCACATAGGACTGAGGATCAAAAGGTATATGATAATTGAAAACATGTGTAACATCTTTCACATCAAGACCACGAGCGGCCACGTCGGTTGCGACCATTATTTTACTTTCACCTCTTCTGTATGCCTTTATCACCGTTTCTCTGTCTCTTTGCTCCAAGTCTCCATGTAAACCAGTTGCACTAAAACCAAGTGCTTGCAAATGTTCTGCAAGTCTGTCTACTTCACGTTTCATTCGACAAAAAATGATACATTTATTGGTCTCTTCTGTCTCTAAAAGTTTTACGATAGCCTCATCTCTTTGGCTTTCACTAATCACATAATAACGTTGTTTTATAATGTTATTTGTTGTTTCATCATCCCCAACCACAGAAAGAAATTCTGGCTGATATAAAATATTGCTAGCCAACTCTTTAATAGGCTCCGGCATGGTTGCAGAAAACAGTAAAGTTTGTCTGTTTTGAGGGATGTACTCAAAGATTTCTTTAATCTCTTCAAGAAAACCCATGTCTAGCATTTCATCTGCTTCATCTAAGACTACTATTTCAGGGTTAAAGACATCAATTTTACCTTTTTTATAGAGGTCTTTAAGCCGTCCTGGTGTTGCTACAACAATTTGTACACCTTTGTGAATAAGTGCAATTTGACGACCATACCCTACACCACCATACACAGTCAAGGTTCTTATGCCTGCAAAACGTCCTAGATGATACAACTCATCAGCCACCTGTGTTGCCAACTCTCTTGTAGGGGTAATGACCAGAGCTCTTTCTATCTCACCCTTGGCTAATTTGTCCATCATAGGTAAACCAAAAGCAGCTGTTTTACCTGTACCTGTATGCGCTTGTCCTACCATATCTGACCCACTTGCGATGATGGGTATGGCTTGTTCTTGAATAGGGCTTGGTTCTTTAAAGCCTGCTATGTGGACACCTTTTGCGATGTCTTCGTGAAAATTAAACTCAGAAAATTTCATATTATTATGCCTTCAAATAAATGTCCAAAAATATTTTGAACTTAAGAGAGACACTCAAAAGTATCTCTATAAATCCAATACCCATAGGGGTACCCCTACACTATCATCAGTAAAATAATTCCAAAAATAATTCTATATATACCAAAAGCCACAAAGGTAAAGCGTTCAATAAAAACTAAAAAAAGTTTGATGGTAATATAGGCTACTACAAATGCTGTCACAAAACCGATTATAAATGCAAGCCAATTTGCATCTGCAAACTCTTCATAGTGCTTGAGTAAATCATAGCCACTTACTGCTGTCATTACAGGAATAGCAAGTAGAAAAGAAAAATCCATAGATGTTTTTCTGTCAAGTCCTACAAGTAACCCACCAATAATTGTTGCACCTGCTCTACTCGTACCAGGAATGAGTGAAAATATCTGAGCGATGCCTACCCAAAGTGCTTGTGTATAATTCACTTCTTCTACATCTTTCACTTGTGCTTGTTTTTCATTGTAAAAATATTCCACTACAAGAAAAATAACCCCACCTATAATGAACATCCACGCCACAGTTTCCACAGTAAAAAGTGTTTTTACAAAATCTTTAAAAATGAATCCCACAAGAGCTAGCGGAAGAAATGCCACAAGAAGTTTCATCCACAAATCTACTTTTTTAAAGGTAATTTTTTCTCTATACATGAGCATTACAGCCAAAATTGCTGCAAACTGAATGATGACTTCATAGGCTTTAATTAAAGCACTCTCTTCAATGCCAAGAAACCTACTTGCTACTATCATGTGTCCTGTTGAAGAGATAGGCAAGAACTCTGTAAAACCTTCAATAATACCAATGATTATTGCTTGAAAAATATCCAAATTATTTCCTATATCATGCTACCAAAGTAGCTTTCATCTTCTGACAGTAATGTACTAGGAGTACCACTGTCTACTACTTTACCATCTTCTAGCACATAAATAAATTCTGCACTTTTAATGGTGCTTAATCGATGTGCAATGGTAATAACTGTTTTTTCACGCAAAAAGTCATGTAATGCTCTAAAAAGTTTCACCTCTGTATGCACATCCAAAGCTGATGTAGATTCATCAAAAATAACTACCTTTGGGTTACTAAGTATCATACGAGCAATAGCAACTCTTTGTCTTTGTCCACCACTAAGCTTAATACCGTCTTTCCCGACAAGTGTATCAAGACCCAAATCTAACCCTGCTATAACATCTTCAAGTTGTGCTATGTGTAATGCTTCTTGCACTTTTTCATCACTATAACTTTTGCCTAGCGTTAGATTAAATAGCATTGTATCATTAAAAAGTTTAGGATGTTGCAAGATGAGATGAATGTTTTCTCTTATAGTAGAAAGTTTTAATGCTGTATTGGACACTCCTGCATAGTTAATTTCTCCCTTGTCTAAAGGGTAAAAACCAACTAAAATGTTAGAGAGAGTTGTCTTCCCCGACCCACTTGCTCCCACAATTGCTACTTTTGTTCCTTTTTTAAAAGACATGTTAATATCTCGCAATATGTCTTTGCCTTTTTGATAGGCAAAAGAAAGATTATTGACCTCTATATCTATAGCATGCTGCGAAGTAAAAGGATTTATTTTTTCTTCTACCTGTGGCTCTTGCTCTAGGCTATAAATACTCTCTATACGTTTACATGCTGCTTTTGCAGTTGAGAGTACATACTGAAAATTGATGATGTCTTGTATGGGTGTTACCATAACCCAAAGGTAAGAAAAAACTGCAAGCATTAAGCCCACAGAAAGGTCAGAATACGCCACTGCTAAGATGCTAACTGCCCTAAAGATTTCATAACCTCCAAGAAATACCAAGTAAGAATACTTCAAAGCTCTATCACTCTTGTAGCCATAGTTTACTGCATGGGTTCGCAACTCTTCTGCTTTCATGCGACTTTGTTCAAAAAAGTATTCTTCTTTATTGGCTGCACGTATCTGCTGAAAAAGTTCTAAGGTTTCACTAAGACTTGACTGAAACAACTCTACTGCTTTATTCTCCTCTTTTTTTAACTCCCCAATGTTTCGTGCAAGCTTCACTGTAAATAGTACTACTATTGGGTTTGTTACAAGTATAAAAATAGCCAATTGCCAGTGGATCCATAACAAAACAAAAGCAGAAAAAAATAGCATTAACACTGCTACAATAAGTTTAGAAATAGTAGAAGAGATAAAACCATCTATGGTTTCTAAATCTGTCACAAGCTTAGACGTTACCGCCCCTACCCGCATCATCTCATACTCTTTAAGTGAAACATGTTTCAAATATCCTATAAGAGAAGCACGTAAATCATAGGTAATATTTTTTGATATGGAAACAAATATTTTACTTTGCCATATAGAGAAAAAAGTACTCAGTACACGAAGCACTATAATAATAAGCAAAACAAAAAAGACATAACCTTTGGTGTCAGAGGTAAAGATGTTATGGCTTATCCAAGAGATAAAGCCATGGTCTTTACCTAACAATAACTCGTCAACAAGTATAGGAATAAATAGAGGAATAGCAACAACCAATAGTGTGGCTACAATGGCAATAACATTTCCTAACATTAGCTCTTTTTTATAGCCAAGTAGTTGTTTGAGAATAGCACTAATTGTGCATGTTATGTTCTTTGACATAGCAGGCTCCAATGTTTAATTTATAGTATTATAGCATAGGGCTTGATTCCTATTATCCCACTAAGTGAATACCCAAACTTTTGAAAGAGTGAGAGGAGGTAAGATGTGAGTGAAAAAAGCTGTAGGACTAACTAGTTAATTCAAAGATTTTTTTGCTTGCAGGTTGCCTTCTCTCGCTCTTCCCAAAGGGTGCAGTGCTTTTGCCCATACTCTGCGTTAGATTTTCTCGAATTAGCACAAGGCGAGTCCTTCAAAAATCTGCCTTGATTATGAACAAAATCACAGCATCAAAAATTTGGGTATTCACTTAGTGGGGTAATATGTTATTTGAGAGTCAAAATTATGTACTGAAATAAACAAAAGACTAAAATATTTTTAGATATAATCGCAGCAATACAATTCAAGGCAAAAAAATGCATATTTACGACAGCGTCAAGAAAAAGAAAGTTCTATTTGAACCCATAGAAAAAGGAAAAGCGAGTATATACGTATGTGGACCTACAGTCTATGATGATGCACACTTAGGACATGCACGAAGTTCTTTGGCTTTTGACCTACTTGTCCGTACACTACAAGCACATGGCTATGCTGTCACTATGGCTAAAAACTTTACAGACATTGATGACAAAATTATAAAAAAAGTAGAAGAGACTGGAAAAAGTATGGCTCAAATTACTTCTTTTTACATAAATAGGTACATTGAAGAGATGACAGCTCTTGGTGTACAAAGAGCGAACATAGAACCAAAAGCTACCGACTCACTTGAAGCCATAGAAAAAATGATACAAAAGCTTATAGACAAAGACATCGCCTATATCATTTCAACAGGTGATGTTTATTTTGATACTAGTAAAGATGATGCCTATGGTACTATCTCTCAGCGTGTAACAGAAGATGATGTGAGCCAAAGCCGTGTTGAGCATACATCAGAGAAAAGAAACCCTAAAGATTTCGCCCTTTGGAAAGCATGTAAAGATGAAGAAGATATTTGTTTTGACACAGCCTTTAGCAAAGGTCGTCCAGGTTGGCACATAGAGTGTTCTGCGATGATAGAAAAACATTTTAAAGGCAATGATGAATACAGCATAGACATACACGGAGGTGGCGCTGACCTACTCTTCCCTCATCATGAAAATGAAGCAGCACAAAGCCGTTGCGCCACAGGTCATGAACTTTCTAAGTACTGGATGCATAATGGATTTGTACAAATGGACGGAGAGAAGATGTCGAAGTCTCTTGGCAACAGCTTTTTTCTCAAAGATGCACTCAAATTATATGATGGAGAAGTATTGCGTTATTATCTAAATTCTATACATTACAGAAATGACTTTAACTTTTCCCAAGAGGATTTACAAAAATCTAAAAAAAGACTAGACAAACTTTATAGACTTAAAAAACGTGTTAGCCTAGGTAAAGCAACAACAGTGAACAAAAACTTCAAAAAAGCCTTACTTGATGCCATAGGTGATGACCTCAATATATCTATAGCTCTAGCAAGCATAGATGAACTCATCGTTACAACAAACGATGCACTAGATGCCGAACCTAAAAATAAAAATTTAAAAAAAGAAACATTAGCAAATCTTGAGTTTATAGATAGCCTTTTAGGTTTTGGAGGGAAAGAACCTTTCTCTTATTTTCAGATAAGTGTAGATGAGGCACTAAAGACTAAGATAGAAAACTTTTTAAAAGAACGTCTACAAGCCAAAAAAGAAAAAGATTTTGCACGTTCAGATGCTATTCGTGATGCACTGATTGCAGAAGGTATTTCTATTATGGATACAGCAGATGGCACACTTTGGGAAAAAACTTAAATGCTTTTGGAAGTAAAACATGCTAAAATACTAAATTAATTTTATGAAGGTCTAGAATGCTCAAAATATTTTTTTTATCTCTTTTTCTTACTATTTTTTCCTTTGGGCAAAGTGAGAAGGACTATTTTGGGCAAAATGAGAAGAACTATTCTTTTTTAGGAATATCTACATCAACACGAAATATTAACACTAATTTAGGAGATAGCTCCTGGGAAAAGGGTGTTTCTATAAAATACGGTAAACAATCATTAGATTGGAGAACGATATTTGCTTTAGATTACACGCAGAATTCATATTTTGGTGGACATATGGAAATAGCTAAAATACTTTCAGATAGCATGTTTGGTACAGCTAAAATTCGACCTTATTTCGCTGCTGTTATTGGATATATGATATACGATGACAGTAATTTAAATATACCCATAAACCCAACATCACAAGAGAGTAGATTATACGAAGAGACCAATAGTATTTATTATGGTGGAAAGTTTGGATTTATCATTTATGCCACAGATACTATTGATATAGATTTAAGCTATCATTATCATATTGTTCAAAACTTGGAATTTCTTGACGACCTTCACGGTGCTACACTTTCTTTACATTATTTCTTTTAAATTCATAGGAGCAAACCTTGTCATTATTATCTTACAAAACCCTCAAAAAAGTTCTCTTTAAGCTAGACCCAGAAACTGCACATACACTTGCAGGTTTTGGATTACGAAGTATTGCACATTGCCCCAGACTTTTAAGTTGGGTAAAAAATGCTTATTTTGTGACAGACCCTATGCTTCAACAAGAAATATTTGGGAAAAGATTTCAAAACCCCGTGGGACTAGGTGCAGGTTTTGATAAAAATGGACAATACATCACTGCCATGCCCTCACTAGGTATGGGTTTTACTGAAATAGGTACAGTCACCCCCCAAGCTCAAAAGGGAAATACCAAGCCAAGACTTTTTAGACTCATAGAAGACAATTCCATCCAAAATGCCATGGGTTTTAACAACAAAGGTAGCCACTATATGCTTCAACGCCTAAAGAAGCTCTACTTTTTTGATTACCCAGTGGGCATTAATATTGGGAAAAATAAACTCACCACAGAGGCAGATGCCCTTGATGATTACAAAATCCTCTTTAAGGCATTTAAGGACTATGGTGATTACATTGTTATAAATATCTCATCTCCAAACACACCAGGACTTAGAGACTTACAAAATGAAGCTTTTATAAGCGCTATTTTTAAAATGGCAAAAGAAATTACTAGCCAACCCGTACTGCTTAAAATTGC
>CAZEUM010000023.1:0-10875 GCA_964514765.1 uncultured Sulfurovum sp. | reverse complement strand
AATCTTCTTGATTAAAATCCCCACATATATGTTTAATATTTCTATTTTTGGGATGTAAAGATAGCATATTTTGGGCAGAGTCAAATGCGGTAAATGCATTAAAATTGATAGCACTTTTGATAATATTTTTACACACTTCTCCTGATCCAGATCCTAAATCCAAAATAGTATCATATTGTTTATCTGGAAGTTTTTCTACTAACCTCTTCGCAACCTCGGCTTGTATCTCATTGTATTGGTCGTACTGATGTGCAAAACGCGAAAACTCTTTAATGACTGTAGACATGCCTACCTTTACCTTTATCACAACTTCAAACTTTATTGGGTATAATCAGCGAAATTATACCCAAATTTAATTGGGTGATTCAACATACAAAGAGGCATAGATGACATCAACACTTTTAATAGTACAAATCGTACTTTCAATCGCGATCACAATCGCAGTACTTTTACAAAAAAGCTCAAGCATAGGTCTTGGTGCATATTCGGGGAGCAATGAATCTGTATTCGGGGCAAAAGGTCCTACTGGTTTTCTTGCAAAACTTACATTTATACTTGCATTTGCATTCATAATCAATACTCTGACTTTAGGCTACTTTTATACGACCAAAAACTCTGCATCAGTTATAGATAGTATTATACCTGCCAATAATGTAGCAGTTCCTGCCGCACCTGCACAAGTAGAAGGTACTACACCTATAGCACCCGCTGCTCCTACTACAAATTAATACTTTATCAAGAAACTCTCCTTTCTTGATATTCTTTTTCCCTCACCCACTCAATACATAACAAGGTAAAAAAGGGTAAAATTTCCCTAAATTATACACGAAAACCCAAGGAGAATGTTATGGTTGATGAAATTTTTGAACACACTAGTGAAAATATGGATAAAGGCATCGATGCCCTAAAAAGAGATTTTGCCAGTCTAAGAACGGGAAAAGTAACTACAGGTATTGTAGACAATATCAAAGTAGATTATTATGGCACAATGACTGCACTTACACAAGTAGGAAATGTGATTGCTATGGATGCTACAACCATTAGTATTACACCTTGGGAAAAAACACTTTTACCTGTGATTGAAAAAGCGATTCAAAAAGCAAATATTGGCGTAAACCCAAACAATGATGGTGACTTCATTAAACTCTTTTTCCCTGCAATGACATCTGATCAAAGAATTGAGATTGTGAAACAAGCAAAAGGTATGGTTGAACATGCCAAAGTTTCTATCAGAAATGTAAGAAAAGACGGTAACGACAAAATTAAAAAGCTAGAAAAAGACAAAGAAATTAGTGAAGATGATTCTAAAAAGGCGCAAGAAAAAGTGCAAAAATTAACAGATGAACATATTGCTAAAATAGATGAAGCTTTCAAAACAAAAGAAGCTGATATTTTAAAGGTATAGTTATGGATGTTGAACAAGCCTACAAAGATGCCTCTGCCCTCTTAGAGGGTCATTTCCTCCTAGCCAGTGGTAACCACTCGAACCGATACCTTCAAAGTGCTAAAGTCCTTGAATACCCTCACAAAGCATCTTTACTTAGCAATGCCCTAGCTTCCATGATAAGAGATGCTGGCATAGAAGTAGATACAGTATGTGCCCCTGCTCTTGGAGGAGTCCTTGCTGGCTACGAACTTGCACGTTCTTTAAATGTACGTTCTATCTTCGTAGAAAAAAAAGAAGCTGGGATGGAGTTACGCCGTGGTTTTAAAGTAAAAAAAGGTGAAAAAATTATCATCTGTGAAGACATTATTACCACGGGAGGTTCTGCCTTAAAAGCTGCTCAAGCTATAGAAGCATTGGGAGCTAAAGTGGTGGCATTTGCATCCTTGGCAAATAGGGGTTTTTGTAAGCGTGTAGGGGGGAATGACACAGCAAAAATAGAATGTGCATTACCAGATAATGTTCCCTTATTTGCACTAGATGACTTTAACTTTAAAATGTTCACTCCTGAGGAATGTCCACTATGTAAAAAAGGTGGTACTGCAATCAAACCAGGAAGTAAAGGCTAAGTTATTTTCACAAAAGGGGCGGAAATCCTCCCTGTATACAAGGATATATACCATAAAAGAGATAGCGAGATGGGCTTTGATTCGGCTTTCTTTAATGATGATAAGCAGGTCTTACTCTTAAGTCATGTTTGGTAATCCTAAAAAACTCTTCTATTTGCCAGAGATTGGCATACTGAGCAATAAGCTCTTCATCACTTAATTCACTGTTATTGATAATGATACCTTTTAGTCCATCACATACTGCATCTTCTTTTATCTTTTGCTCATTGAGTACAATATTTAGATCACAGTTTTGACTATGTTTGCTTTTATCACTATTTTCTAATTGAAGATACTTTTTATAGTTCTGATTGGACACAACATTATTTTTAGTGCCACTATAAATGCCGTATAGCTCAATTTAGCTTTTGCTTATGTTGTAGGCACTGCTTGTTACTGCGTATCCTATTATTACTGTTAAGTGTCATATCATTGAGACTTTTCTGCGAAGATTTACTTGACTGTTTTATTCGATAATGGGGTAAAAAAAGTTTTTTAGAAGTATGAATATAATATAATAGCATACATTCAGTTAGTGTGGATTTTTTAATATGCTGTGAAGGTAATTATATGAAAGGTATTGCATGAAAGGTATTATATTGGCAGGGGGATCAGGCACAAGGCTTTATCCAATAACAAAGGGAGTGTCCAAGCAACTCGTTCCTATTTATGACAAACCGATGATTTACTATCCACTTTCTGTTTTAATGCTTGCAGGTATTACGAAAGTGCTTATTATCTCTACTCCACATGATTTACCAAGGTTTGAAGAACTTTTGGGAGATGGCTCAGATATCGGGATGAAGTTTAGCTACAAAGTGCAACCTTCTCCAGATGGTCTTGCTCAAGCTTTTATATTAGGTGAAGAGTTTATAGGCGATAGTGATGTTTGTTTAGTTCTTGGTGATAACATATTTTATGGTCATGGACTGACTGATATGCTCGCTCAAAGTGTTTTAAGTGCACAAGAAAAAAACAAAGCTACTGTTTATGGTTACTATGTAACGGATCCCGAAAGATATGGTGTAGTAGAGTTCAATAAAAATGGTGAAGTGATTTCGCTAGAAGAAAAACCAACTACTCCTAAAAGTAATTATGCTGTAGCAGGGCTTTACTTCTACCCTAATGATGTTGTAAAAAAAGCCAAAGATGTAAAACCAAGTGCTAGAGGCGAGCTAGAGATAACCACTCTAAACCAAGACTACTTAGCAGAAAAAAGACTAAGGGTGAAGTTGATGGGTCGTGGTTATGCATGGCTTGACACAGGGACACATGAAAGTTTACTAGAAGCAAGTATGTTTATTCAAACCATTGAAAAACGACAAGGGCTTAAAGTAGCTTGTATTGAAGAGATAGCTTATGAAATGGGATACATAACCTCAAAAGATTTAATTAAACTTGCTGAGCCTTTAAAGAAAAATGGATACGGTCAATATCTTATTCGCAGAGCCAATGAGGACATAGTGTTACGATGAAGTTTATCCGAACAAATATACCTGATGTAGTGATTGTCGAGCCAACTATTCATGAAGATGAAAGAGGCTACTTTGTTGAAACATTTAGAACAGATAAGTTAGAAAAATTTTTAGGTTATATGATAAACTTTTTGCAAGACAACGAAAGTAAGTCATCTCGTGGAGTTTTACGAGGTTTGCACTATCAGTTAGCTCCTGTTGCACAAACGAAACTTGTACGAGTTATTCAAGGAAAAGTTCTTGATGTCGCTGTAGATATTAGAAAAGAAAGTCCTACCTTTGGTCAACATGTATCTGTTGAACTAAGTGCTGAAAAAAAGAACCAACTACTAATCCCTCGTGGTTTTGCTCATGGTTTTGTTGTGCTTGAAGATGACACAATCTTTGCTTACAAGGTAGACAACTATTATTCACCTGAAAATGATAGAGGCATAGCCTTTAATGACAAAGCTTTAGACATAGACTGGCAAGTGCCTAAAGCAGAGCTAAACCTTTCTACCAAAGACAAACAACAGCCAAAACTAGGAGACACTAATGATTTGTTTGACTATAAGGTAAATTATTATAATGCCTAATGTTTTAGTAACAGGCTCAAAGGGTCAAGTGGGCAGTGAACTGCGAATGTTGAATGATGAGTTTTTAACAATGAGTTGTCAATGCTTCTTTACTGATAGAGGTTCTTTAGATATTGGGGATAAAGAATCTATAAAAGAGTTTGTAGAAAAAAACGATATAAATATCATCATAAATACAGCTGCATACACAGCCGTAGATAAAGCAGAAGAAGATAAAGAAAAAGCAAACTTAGTTAACCATATTGCGACAAAACATCTAGCAGAAATAGCAAAAGAATATAACGTAAAGCTCATCCACATCTCGACAGATTATGTTTTTGATGGTAAAAACTTTAAACCTTATACAGAAGATGATGCAACTAACCCTCAAGGTGTTTATGGCAAAACAAAACTTGATGGTGAAAATGTTATTTTAAACATTAACCCCAAAAATACAATTATTATCCGTACTTCATGGGTGTACTCAAGTTTTGGAAACAACTTTGTAAAGACTATGCTTCGACTTGGAAAAGAGAGAGATAAAATAGGTGTTATCTTTGATCAAGTAGGAACACCAACCTATGCAAAAGACCTTGCATCTACAATACTGCAAATAATTCAATATTTAAAATTTAACATTCGAAATTCAGTAGAAGTTTACCATTATAGCAACGAGGGTGTATGCTCATGGTATGATTTTACAAAAACAATTTTTAAAATTACTGCAATTAAGTGTAAGATAAACCCCATTGAAACAAAAGATTACCCAACTCTGGCAATCAGACCAAACTATACATTATTAAACAAAGCAAAAATAAAAAAAGATTTTAATATAACTATACCATACTGGAAAGACTCACTCAATGAGTGTTTACATATCTTAGGAGAGAAAAATTGATGACAAAATCAATACTGCTAACAGGAACAGCAGGCTTCATAGGAAGTAATTTTGTACCATACTTCTTAGAAAAGTACCCAGAGTACACACTTATAAATTTAGACCTTCTTACTTATGCAGGGGACTTAAAAAACCTAAAAGAGTGTGAAGGAAACCCAAGGTACAAGTTTATCAAAGGTGACATATGTAATCGTGACTTAGTAGAGTTTATCTTTACTGAATACAACATACAAGGAGTAATCCACTTTGCAGCAGAATCACATGTAGATAATAGTATAAAAAACCCAGGAGTTTTTATAGAGACAAATGTAAATGGAACCTTTACACTCTTAGATGTAGCATACAAACACTGGATGGAAGCACCATTCAAATATCGTGAATGCTACCCATCAAACAATTCAGCATCCGACATCCGACATCCGACATCCGAGGAACAAGTTCCTCGCTTCCATCATATTTCAACGGATGAAGTCTACGGAACATTAAACGAAACAGATTTATTTACAGAAGAAACACCATATGCACCGAACTCTCCATACTCTGCTTCAAAAGCATCTTCAGATATGATAGTACGTTCTTACCAAGAAACATATGGAATGAACACAGTCGTAACTAACTGTTCAAACAACTACGGACCAAAACAACATGATGAAAAACTTATACCTACGATTATTAGAAAATGTTTAGCAGGTGAAAGCATTCCTATTTATGGTGATGGGAAAAATATTAGAGATTGGCTATATGTACTTGACCATTGTAAAGGTATAGACCTTGTTTACCATATAGGTAAAGAAGCCAACGTTTACAACATTGGCGGAAGAAACGAAAGAACAAACTTACAGATAGTAGATGCTATATGTATAATATTAGATAAAAAAGTACCAAAAGAAAAATCATACAAAGAACTTATAACTTTTGTAGAAGATAGAGCAGGTCATGACAGGCGTTATGCCATTGATGCAACAAAACTAGAAAATAAACTTGCTTGGAAAGCAGATGAGAATTTTGATAGTGGTATAACTAAGACCATTGAATGGTATCTAGAAAAGTATGGAGCAAATTAATTGTTTGGATTTTTAAAAGCTATTTTTCAAAATAGAAGGCTATTGCTAGAGTTAACTAAAAATGATTTTAAGCAGAAATATATAGGCAATATGCTGGGTGTTTTTTGGGCATTTATTCAACCTACTGCTATGATTGCCATATTTTGGTTTGTCTTTCAAGTGGGTTTTAGGTCTCAACCTGTTGACAACTTTCCGTTCATTCTATGGCTTGTAGCAGGTATGTTTCCATGGTTTTACTTTGCAGAAGGCTTATCAACAGGGACTAATAGCATTATGGCAAATTCTTTTTTGGTTAAAAAAGTAGTATTTCGTGTGAGCTTATTACCACTTATTCCTTTGCTTTCTGCTGTCTCCATCCATGTTTTCTTTGTCTTCTTTATGTTTAGTATGTTTATGTATTATGGGTATTCACCAGAAATTTACTGGCTACAAATAGTCTATTACCTCTTTGCCACAAGCATACTGCTCATAGGTCTTTCATGGTTGACCTCTTCTATAGTAGTGTTTTTTAAAGACATTGGTCAGTTTGTTGCCATTGTCATTCAATTTGGTTTCTGGCTAACCCCCATCTTTTGGAATATCAAAACCATCCCAGAACAATACCACTGGATTATCAACCTAAACCCCATGGCATACATCATAGATGGCTACAGAAATTCTATGATCTACCACAAATGGTTTTGGGAAGACATGCAAATGACACTTTACTTTTGGACTGTTTCAGCCATTATCTTTGTATTGGGTGCCTTAACCTTTAAAAAACTAAGACCTCACTTTGCGGATGTACTTTAATGATGTTGGATGATAATACTAAAGATGGAGCTATAACATGACTGTATTAAGTGAGATAATTGATGCCAAATAATCCAACATCAAGTGCTAATATCGCAATTCGGGTATCGAGTTTAACAAAGATTTATCACTTATACGATAAACCGCAAGACCGTCTAAAAGAAGCACTGAACCCTTTTAAAAAGTCCTACCATCATGACTTTTATGCCATAAATGATGTCTCGTTTGAGATCAAAAAAGGTGAGACGGTTGGAATCATTGGTAAAAATGGTGCAGGTAAGTCTACACTTCTTAAGATGATAACAGGTGTTCTAACTCCGAGTTCTGGAAGTATCGAAGTGTGTGGGAAAATTGCTTCACTTTTGGAGCTAGGCGCAGGTTTTAACCCTGAGATGACAGGCTTAGAGAATATCTACTTAAACGGTACACTTATGGGCTTTTCGAATGAGGAGATGGCAACTAAAGTCGATGCCATTTTAGAGTTTGCAGATATTGGTGAATTCATTTACCAACCTGTTAAGATGTACAGCTCTGGTATGTTTGCGAGACTTGCCTTTTCTGTAGCGATTAATGTTGAACCAGAAATACTTATTGTAGATGAAGTCTTAAGTGTTGGTGACATACGTTTTCAACAGAAGTCTCTTCGAAAAATGAAAGATATGCAAGATAAAGGATTGACGATCTTATTTGTGGCTCATGATATGGGCGTTGTCAACACATTCTGTTCTAAAGTAATTTGGATAAATGATGGGACACTTATTGAAGAAGGTAATACTGATTCAGTATCTAAAAAATATATATCTTTTATGGCCTATGGAAGTGTAACAGAGATAATAAATAGTAAAAATTCCATAGATGAACAAAATAATGCAGTAAACAATCTATCCGTTAACGATAATTTAATATGGACCATACCTACTAATCATGATTCTTTTGGTGAAGAGGGAGCTGAAATAACTGGGGTATCATTATCTGATGATTTTGGCACTACCATTAGTAAACTTTCAATAGCAAAGAAAGTTAACTTTTATATTAAGTTTCGAGCTTTTCAAGACCTACACTCTGTTGGTTTGGGTATAGTACTAAAAAATAGACTTTCAAATAGCATATTTACAATCAATTCATACATGTATGACAATTCTATAGATGTTGTAGAAAAGGGCTCACAATATATTACTTGTATTTCTTTTGATTTTCCATACCTGTCCAAAGGTGAATATACTATATCTGTAGCTCTTTCAGAAGGAACACAACTCAGTCATATTCAACACCATTGGATACATGATATTTATCATATAAGTTATCTCTCTGAAGACAAGACCAATGATGTGGCCGCCATATTGGCTTTTGAAAAAAACACGATTCACATTAGCAATGAAAGACTTATATGAAATACGGAAATTATACAATCAATGAAGATGGAAACAGTTCAATATCAAACATCCTTAGTCTCATTAAGCCGAAGTCCAATGTTATTGAATTGGGATCTTCGTTTGGGTATATTCTTAATTATTTGAAAGAAGAAAAGCAATGCACAGTACAAGGATATGAACTCGATGAACAAGCAGTGGCTTTGGCAAATGAGCATGGAATTTCAACAAAATGTGTAGATTTAGATGCAATAAATGAAAGTTTTTTTGAATCAATAGATAAGGATATTGATTATATCATTTGTGCAGATGTGCTAGAACATCTTAAAAATATAGATAAAATTCTAAAATGGATTTCTAACTACCTTAAAAATAATAGTGCTTGTAAATTGTTAGTATCCTTTCCAAATATTACATATTATGGTGTAATAGATCAATTGATACGGGGTCACTTTAAATACCAAGAACTAGGTATACTAGATAGAACGCATTTACGCTTCTATGATAAATATGAACTTGAGAAACTCTTTAATCACAATAGTCTCGAAATAATTTCCATGTCTTCAATTTCTGTTGAACCACAAAATAGTGAGTTCAATATTTATTTGGATGAAACAATCATAAAATTATTAGAAAATAATAACAACAAAGATTACTTGACATATCAATATGTCTTTAAATTACAGCATGCAGATGTACCAAAAAAAATAATAACTACTCATTCCTTATATGATTCTACATATGCCAAGTTGCAGAAGCAAAAAGAATATTATATAACTAGTTTAAAAAATATTATCAATAAAAAAGACACTCAAATTATTGAGTTAAATAGTATTGTAAATAAAAAGGACAATACTATTATTGAGTTAAACCAAACTATTTGGAAAGAACGAAATGAGCAATTAGCTGAAATTGATATTTCTATTGTTACCTATAATTCAGAGAAATGGCTTGATTCTTATTTTAAGTCATTATTAAAGCAATCTTTTCCAGTAAGTAAAATCAATATTTATATCACGGACAACGCGTCTACTGATAATACCTACCAAATTCTTAAATCTTTGCAAAGTACTATACAAGAAAATTTTGCATCGTTTAATGTTAACAAAGCAAAAAATCTTGGATTTGGAGCGGGGCATAACAATAACCTTAAACAATCTTCTTCAAAATATATACTAGTAAGCAATGTAGACTTAGAATACGAAGCTGATGCTATAGAAAAACTTGTAGATTATGCAAAAAATGATAACAGTTCTGTTGCTTCTTGGGAGATGAGACAAAAGCCTTATGAGCATCCAAAGTATTACAAACCAGTAACACTTGAAACAACATGGTCTAGCAGTGCATGTGTTTTGTTAAAAAAAGAGGCTATTACTAAAGTTGGTGGCTATGATGATCATATCTTTATGTATGGTGAAGATGTCGAACTTTCGTACAGATTACGAGACCAAGGTTATCTTCTAAAGTATTATCCTAAGGCAGTTTGCTGGCATTATACCTATAAGGCTGCAGGAGAAGTTAAAGAATTACAATACTTTGGGAGTACCTTAGCAAATATATTAATTCGAATGCGATATGGTACAAAACAACAATTAATAGAAGGTTTAAAAAATTATAAAAATCTACTTAATGCCCAAGGTCTGTTTTATAACCAACGACTTAAACAATTAAAACATCTCCTTAAACTGGTATTAAAGTCCCCTTATTTTTTATTTAACCGAAAGCAAAACAAGGAAAATAATTATAAATTCATAGGTTGGGATTATGAGTTTATACGAGATGGTGTATTTTATACTTATACAGAAAATAAAGTACAAAATGAACCATTAGTGAGTGTAATTGTTAGAACTTGCTGCGAGCGTAATGGATTTTTAAAAGAGGCTATAGAAAGCATTAAAAACCAAACTTATCACAATATTGAGTTAATAGTTATAGAAGATGGTACAAGGTCTGTTGCTGAGTTTGTTGAGTCAATCCACAATGAAAACATCACTAATATCATTTATAAATCTATTAAGAAGGCTGGTCGATGCCACGCTGGAAACGAAGGTCTTAGTGTGACCAATGGAGAGTATCTAATCTTCCTTGATGATGATGATTTATTTTTTGCTGACCATATTGAAGTATTAGTACAAGGTATGCTTGATTATCCAAATGTAGCCGCATGCTACTCGTCAGCATTTGAAGTAAAAACTGATATAATTTCAAAAAATCCTCTCGAGTACGTAGAACTTGAATTTAATATCGTACATAAAGAAGAATTTTCGAGAGAAGCGATGTTGCATCATAATTTTATCCCGATTCAGTGCATATTGTTTAAACGATCGTTGTACGAAGAGTATGGTGGATTTGACGAGGAGTTGGAGAACCTAGAAGATTGGAATCTATGGACACGATATTCATATTTAAATGATTTTAAATTTATAGATAAAACAACATCACTTTATAGGGTGCCATCATGCCAAAATATTTCTGATGAACGAAAAAATAAATTAGATAATTATTATAAAGTGGCAGTGAAAAAACAAAATATACTACCCCAAGAAAACAAAAAACATTAGTACTACCCGATATGATTGAATTTGAAATTAAAGGTAGTTAACATGTACGAAAATGAACTAAAAGCCCTAAAAAAATCGGGGAGATTTAGAGAGCGTAAGCTCTATGATG
>CAZEUM010000022.1:0-10916 GCA_964514765.1 uncultured Sulfurovum sp. | reverse complement strand
CAAAAAGAACTTGATGAAACAAAGAAATTTTTACTAGGGAGTGAACCTTTACGTACAGAAACGCTTGTCCAAAGATTGGGGAGAGCTTATAATGATTATTATTATGACAGAACACCTGGTTTTGATAAAGAACAGCTAGCAAAAATAGAGTCTGTTAGCCTAGAAGAGATGAATACTTTCATCAAGTCTCATACGGAATTGTCTGACCTTACTTTTAGTATAGTAACAAAAGATGAAACATCTCCAAAAAAATAATATGTCAATTTGACATATTATTGTCACTCTTTTTAAAGCTTTTGTATACTAATAAAAACAAAAGGTCTAATGATGGAAGAAGCAAAACAACTTTTCAAAAAACTTAAAATTCATACACTGCTTGATTTGGCACTCATAGTTCCTAGATCTTACAATGATACTACACTTTCTGCTGCACTTGACCTAGGAAAAGTTGTGACTGTGGAGGCTAAGGTTATTGAGTCTAGTGTTTACTCTGGGAAGCTTCGTGTTACTTTTAATTTGACAGCTTCTAGTAGGCGACTTTCATCCACTTTTTTTAGAGTAACACCCTATCATCATAAACTTTTTGAAGTAGGCTCAAACCATGTCATACAAGGTAAACTTGATGAGTATAAAGGCTACTTACAAATGTCTCAACCAAAGTCCATTAAAGAAGTAGGGAAGATAAGCCCTAAATACAAAACTGTACTTAAAGAAAGCGAAATATCATCACTCATAGAAGCGTATGTAAGTGAACAAAACCTTTACAATGAAGGTTTAGACTCCAAAGAAGTAGCCACCTTGATGCATATTCATTTCCCTAAAAACATGGAAGAGGTACATGAAAATGGGAATTTTAAGACGGAATTTGTGCAAACACTTAAATTTGTAGAAGCCTATAATCATTTGAAAAAATTAAGAGGGAAAAGAGCAGATTTTCCTGCCATAAGAGCTTTGAATGGAAACATAGAAGCCTTTACTAAGAACTTGCCTTTTACCTTAACCAAAGAACAGCAAGATGTCATAGCAAAAATACAAAAAGATTTAGCTAGAGAAGATAAAGCGGCAAAACGTATGGTAGTAGGAGATGTAGGCTCTGGTAAAACCATGGTTATTTTGGCTTCTGTGATGATGGCATTGCCTCATAAAAGCATCTTGATGGCACCTACATCTTTGCTGGCTTTACAGTTGTATGAAGAAGCATGTAAACATTTACCAAAAGAGATTAAAATTGCTCTAGTAATGCAAGGTAAGAATAGAGGTGATTACAAAGAAGCAGATTTTACCATAGGAACACATGCACTCATTTTTAAGAAAGATTTACCACAAGCTTCCTTGGTAATGGTAGATGAACAGCAGCGTTTTGGTACAAAGCAAAGGGCTAGTCTTGAGGCTTTGGTCTCTCGTTCACCGAGGGAGTTAGGTGATAATGATGCATCGCTTGAGGCGACACATCATAATCACCAGACCCCTCTAGCCAAAGCTCACTTCATACAGTTTTCTGCCACACCCATACCTCGTACCCAAGCCATGATGCAGTCAGAACTCTTAGATGTTTCACTCATTACTAGCACTCCTTTTGAGCGTGAAGTACTCACTCAAACCATAGGAAAACAAGATTTTCCCAATCTTTTAACACATATAAAAGAGGAAATAGCCCAAGAGCATCAAGTGCTTATTATCTACCCTTTGGTAGAAGAGAGTACAGAAGTTCCTTATCAGTCATTGCTAGAGAGTAGAGGGTTTTGGGAGAAAAAATTTGACCATGTTTACGTGACGCACGGAAAAGACAAAGATAAAGAAGCAGTGCTCGTGGAGTTTAGAGAAAAAGGAAATATCCTTTTAGCCACTACTGTAGTAGAAGTAGGCATCTCTCTTCCTAAACTTACCCTCATAGTCATTGTAGGTGCAGAACGGCTAGGACTGGCAACTTTGCACCAGTTAAGGGGCAGAGTAGGACGAAATGGTTTAAAGTCTTGGTGTTACCTCTACAGCAACAGTACAAACAACTTTAGACTGGAACAGTTCACAAAAACTACCAATGGTTTTGATATTGCAAAACTAGATTTAAAATTTCGTGACTCTGGTGATATACTAGATGGTACCATACAAAGTGGACAAAGGTTTAAGTGGCTCGATATGGGAGAAGATGAGGAGATAGTTTCTTATGCGAAACAACGAACAAAAAATACCTAGGGGATTATCCCCCCCAGGGGTTAATAAAGCCCAAAGTTTCCATCGGCTCTTTTATACATGACTCTCATGAGTCCTTCTGTGTCGTTAAAGACTATAAATTGTCGTTTTTTATTTTCTCTTAATGCATCTACAGCTTCATCAAAATCCATAGGTTTATGTAGTACTAAATCCATAGGGATTATTTCTACATCATCACTTTCAATGTCTAAAACAGCGTCAGCTTCAGCTTCCATGTCTTTAAAGCTCATAATTCTATGACCTTTAATCTTGTCTGCATGCCGTCTAAGTGATTTTTTAAGTCTTTCTATGGCTATGTCTATGGCTGCATAAACATCTTTATCATTTTGTGTGATTACGATGGTGTTTTTGTCTTTAAGGTTTACAATAAATTCAACCGTAAAACCTTTTTTCTCAGATTTTGAAATAACCGTATTGGCTGTGGTAATATCTAGGTTATATTTATCTAGCACATCTACAGCAGCTTCTGCATAATTTTTAATAGCTTCTGTTAAGTCAAAATGTCTACCTGTAATACTACGTTTCATGATAATTCCTTTAGTTATTAAGATATGAGTCCTTTTAAAGGCTCATACTTAATTGTAACTGAACTCACTTAATGAAGGGTAAATGGAGGCATACTATGACGAAGGTTGTCCAACAATTTGAGCATATCCAGTTTCTGGAAATATATCAATTGAAAAATTATCACCTCCTTCAACAGTAAATGTCCATCTACAGTTATTCTGTAAGTAGCTACTATAGTCTGGAGTACCAGAATTAGAAAAACCTGCATGCGGTCTTCCTAGGTGGTCAAAGCCAATATGTTGAGCACAGCCTGTAGCAGTTATAGTAGATACACCAAACTTTTTAGTAAGAAAAATGTTTTCACTTGCAGCACTCAAATCAACACCTGGGGCACATGAAGATGTGTTTAACCAGAACATTTCTTTACCATTTGATGGGTCTATGGCAGATTCAGCCCTATTAATATCTCCTCCATAATCTGTGTCAGCACCAATGCCTAAAAACAAGCCACTATTACCGCCACAAGATTCAATTCTTATTTGCCAAAATGATCTTTGCCATTGTGTTGCGTTGGGCCCAATGGACTGTTGTCTAAAATCTACCATAGCCATATGTTGAGTGTAGCGTATGTCTGCTAATATGCTGTCGGCTGCTTCTTGTGTCCTGTCTCTGTCTAGGTTTGGCATTGCTATAGTAGCTACAATACCAAGTACCACAACAACAAAGACTAGCTCCAACATAGTAAAAGCATTTTTATAATATATATTTTTCATATTTTTTGCAAAGTCCTTCTGTGGTAAGTAATCCAATCTGCAGCTGTATTGTCTAACTCTTTATATCTAACATAAACATCTACAATGATTTGTAGGTCAGAACCTGGGGTTTGTACCATATCGCTTAAGAGTCTTGTAGTTGCACAAGTACCTAAATTAGCTGTTCCTCTGTTACCAATATATGAGATTCTTGTGTCTACTTGGTAACCTTCTCCACTGCTATCTCTGGCTATGACATTATTGCCGTTAATGTTTTCTATGCAGTCAGTGCTTCTGTCATTTGCACTTACTGCCATGACTGCAAATTCGGTATAACTTTTTGCAAGGAGTACGGCTTGTTCTTTTCTAAACTGTATGGTAGTTTCTTTAACAATTTTTCCACCTAAATTCATAACTAGCATGGCAACAGTTGCCATGAGTACTATGACTACAATAGCAGTTAGTAAAGAAAATGCTTTTTGATTTCTTGCCATCATCGTATCACCGCCTTTTCTTTACATATGGTAATGGGGAAATCCCCACCTATATTTTCTTGTTGGCAGATTTTAAATCTTATGGTAGTTTCAGACCCTGTAAATCTAAATACAGAGACATTTCTTAGCAAAATTTGAGAAGCTCCAGCCGTATGGGCTTCTCCTTGCCATGGTTGAAAATTATAATAAAGGGTAAGATTAAACAAGCCATTGGCATCTGGAATAGATGCTACTATGGCATAGGAGGTCCATGCAAGCTTATAGTGTTCTTTAATTGTTTTGCCTGCTAGGTTAACAGCTAGAGTGTTAATTCCAGTTCCAGTGACTGCTGTGACACCTGTTATATTTGGATTGTAGCCTATGTTATATGCATCAAAAGTATCTGGGAAAAATATAGCTGCATTATTCATGGTGCCACCTAAATTGCTGATGATAGCAGCGCTTATACGAAGATCAGAACCTAGTGTTGAGAGTTGGCCAGCATTTGTAGCCGAAGTTAAACCAATATCTGCAAAGCCACTCCAGCCTGGGGTTGCTTGAGCAGAAAAACTGTCATTGTCGTAACCTATCCATTGAAGTATATTATGATTGGCATAAGAAATATCGTTAATGCCTGAAAACCCAGCAGCATTTCTTCCTATGATTGTTCCTGGTATGGCATATGCCAGTCTATTGGCTATTTGTGTGGTAGCCAAGCCTGTTTTTAGGCTAGACCTATGTGTTGCCCTCTGGAGAATGTAGCTTTCATATACTTTTGCTATGACCTCTGCCCCAATGGAAGAAACAATACCTAGTATGGTTATAACAAATACAAGTTCAAGCATAGAAAATGCAGGTTTATGTCTAAAGATAATCTTAGGCATTAAAAACTCCTCTCTTTTAAAACATAGGTGCCTATGTTGCAAGAAAAAGCACGAAGTATAACATTTGTATCAAGTACAGCATCATGTATTCCAGAGGTAACCGTAGTTGTAATGGCTTTAATGTTGGATGTTCCAGTTGCTGCTGTTGCAAAAGGAGTATTGAAAGATATTGTTGTACTAGTGTAGTTAATGTTTGGTGAAGCACTATAGACTACTTGGGAGGTTATGGTTAAGGACCTGTCTATGTAATCTCCGTCTTCTGTATTAGTTTCTGTACCTATGTTTATTAGCCTTGTTACTTGCCCATTAAAGTCATCAATATCATCATCGTCATCCCCGTCTGCTCCTAATGTTGTAGATGCATCTAGTCTTAGACCTGTAGAGGTAAGAAAACTTCTACTGCTTAGATCTGGGGTGCCTACTCTTCTTCCTGTTAAGTTTCCATCTGCAGAAGCTTCTTGGAGTGCGGCTATAGTTTCTGCTGTAGTAAGTATGGGGCTATAGTCTGTGTTGTCAGTATTTTGCTCATCCCAGTGTCTAGTGAGTATCATACCTAGTTCACTTGCACCTGCTACGATGGCTTCTTGCTGAATGGCACCCATGCCTGCCTGTGTAGCTTGACTTACAAGCATTGGAGCAGACATAAGTACAATCCCCATAATGACAATGGCAAAAATAAGCTCTATCATCGCGATGCCTGCTCTTAGTGTTGTTTTAAACATTACCAATCCAGTCGTTTCGTTTTTCTGCTGGCTGCCTCTGTACCAACAATATTTCCAGTCATACCCCTACCTGTCCAAATGGAGTTACCTATGAACCTAACTCTGTAGAATGGTGAAGGTGCTAGTAGGGCATCATATAGATTATAAATCAACCATCTATCTGTATATGGTGCAGCGGGAGTAGCTAGGTTAAACAATACAAAATCAATAGGATAGGTGACAGGTGTATTGCCACTAAGATTAAATACAGAAATAGCATTATTTGTACCGTTGCTAGTTATATTTGCAGAGACTGTTCCTTGTGTAGTATTTGCAAAAGAACCTTGGGCTGGTATAGATAGAACAATGTTCCCATCGCCATTTGTGCTATTATGACTTGTTGATTTCCACCATGAGGACTCATTGGTCTGTGCATCCATTAGTGCCAACCCTCTGTCTTGACAATTGTTAATCCCTAAATCACAATAAACAACTACAGAAATAGGAGTTATTACACTTCCTGTTGTAATATCATCATAAAATATTTTAGATGGTCTCGCGCGTCCATAAGCAAAGGTAACATCTTGATCTATGTCTCTGTTTCCAAAAATTCTATAGTTTCTAATGAGGTCAACAAAAATTTCTGGAGGTTGTACACTATAGGTGACGTTAAAGTCTCTCATGGTTATACGTCTTGGGTTGAGTGCTAAATTGTTTGTTCTTGCAAAGTTGTATCCTAAGTCCATAGTGATAGAAGCATTCATGTCTTGCCTGAAAAACCTTGCTCCTTGAGCAATAGTAAGAGGCTGCATAGGGTTAGCCATGCCAACATTGTATTGAGTAAAATCATCCTGCTCTCTAGTGCGAATAATATCACTTGGGTTCGTGGTTTTGTAATTTATAAGGTCATAGGTTAAGAATTCAGTATTAGCAGGAGCAGGATGATTGTAGAATTGATAAAGTGACATATTGACACTTTCTGCATAACAGTTTTCTACAAAGTTACTCGTTCTCATATCATCATGCCCTGCTGCAAAAAAAGTACCTTGAATGTTATAAGACATGTCTTCATCTACCCCGTTAGGGTATAGATTGGAGTCTAGGGTATTGATATACACCAAGTTACTGTTATCGTTAGGACCTACTCTCATGTTTAACCCAGAAACATCAAAAGTGTAAGGGTAGAATTGTGGGAAAAGAGGTCTATACTGAGTACCACTTGCATGGGTATGTATACTGCTTGTTAGGCATCCTGGTCTTGCTTTAGCGGGTGTTGTTGGATATTCTTCAGCAAAGACAGTATTGTTATTAACTACACAATCATTACGCTGTATATAATAGTTTGCATATGCTGTGTGATGTGTCCTTTGTGCAGGATTCCAGTCAACACTTGTCCAGTTTTGATCAAAGACAGAAAACCTATATCGTCCTATTTGATCCACTCCATCTACATGCGATGTTCTTGCAGCTAAATTGATAGTGCTTCCATTCATGATATTGAGTGAAATATTTTTATCTTCTACATCATTACAACCGGAAGTATTACGATTTGGAGCCCACTGCATACTCACACGATGTGTATTCGAACCTGGCTCAAAAGCTTGTATGTATCTAGGGGTTGCTATGTTGTTCATGTGGTTAGTAGCGTTTATATCAAATCTATAATCATAGCCTGCAATTACAGAAAATACTGTATCGCCTACTATAGAGTCTGCAATTTGTATATTTGGCATGTCTATGTTTGTACTTTGGTTACTGTCGCGTATTTGTGTCATGAAGGCCTCTGGTCTTATGGCGAAGTTGTCACGTGAACATACTTTTCTTCCATAGAGTGTGCGAAGGCAGTCGTAGCAGTTTCCCGAAGAGAGAGCTACCCTACATTCATTGGCACATTGTCCTCCACCTACATGGTTAATATCGTAGTCTCTATTGTAAAGTTCTATACACGCATTTTGATTAAGCCTTGTACAGTTGTGCTTTTCTGTAAGGACACCACCGCCAAAGATATCGGTTAGGTACCATACTCTCATGGCAATACTTCGGTAGGCTAGATTAATTTCAGCAGCAGCATAGCTAAGCTCTGTACTTCTAGTATCAGAAAAATGTACAAATTTTCTTGGGACATCTTCCAGGTAAGAATGCTCATCGTTACACGCAGTGTTGGCATCTCTATTGAAATTATCGGCACGGATCATTTCTACTTCAACAGAGAGGTTAAGATCGCGTTCTATGGCTAGAATAGGATTGATCGCATCATGTGCAAAAACCCTTAAGTTAAAGCCTCTGTTTGCTGTTTGGGTATAGAGGTTCCATTGGTCAATGGTATTGGAGTTATCTACCACATTAAAAGAGCCCATTAGAGGAAAAAACCCTATTCTTACAGGTTCACAAAGATCTGCGGCAGAAAATTCCTTTGTAAGTGGCACTATACCAGAACCATAGTCAACAGTGTAGTCAACAGAAAAAGTAAAGGCTGTAGAAACATTAGGAGTCTGAAACTTTGTATCAAATCTTATGAAGCGAGTTTCATTGTTACTAATTTCACCTCCACTTGTACTAGTTTTCCCAGTACCTATGTGCATACTAAATCCAGAACTTGTAGCAGTGTGCACATAGGGACAAGCATCTGTATAGTCGTACTCTCCTGTTTCTGATATTTCGGTGCTACAGTTTGCATAATCATATTTAAGTTGTGAGGTGTCAAGTATGCCATAGTTTATGCCTGTGTTAATCAATGGAATGTCACCCTCTAAACTTTTAAGGAATATAACAGTGGTTAAGTCTTTGCCAAAACCTCCAAAAGGTGTTTGTATTTCATTGTCAACAGAATCAATAACGTGCCCGTCAATATCTAAGGTGTAATCATAACAAAGTTCTGGCACATATAGTTCTGCTGAAAATGCTATCATACTAGAGATAATATAATCACCATCAGAATACACTTGTATAAATACAGAAGATATATTTTGATCATCATTGCGATAATTTGTCATGAGTTGGGAAACATCATAAGTATCTACATCCACACCTACATTGTTGCTAGAAAGATCGTTGAATTTTCCTGCTATATTATCTCGTAAAATATTGTCAAGTTGTGCATCAAACATATTGTCTCTGTTCCCCAAATGTGTTCCTTCTGTTTTCCCTGGCAGGTAGTCGAAGCCTGAGCCTAGTGCATTGCTTATTTTCATCCAGTCAGAGTTATTATTACGTGTATTTCTTCCATACCGAAACTCACCTTCTCCTGAAAAGACTGAAAGTTGTGCCATGACATCTCCCTCAGTTGGCAATTTGAAACCTGCTATTTCAATGGGATCATTCCCTGTACCTATATTTACAAATCCATTATATATTGAGATATTTCTTGGTCTTCCGTTGGTGTAGTCTTCTGAATATATAATCACAAGAGACCAACCACCAAATGCCCCCGGTGCGGGTTCTCTTCCTTCCATGCTAGTAAGGTTAGCCACAGTAAAGATGTGTTTTCCTAGTCCTAGATTTGCAGACTTTAGTTGGGCTGAGACATCTGCAAAAGCAGCATAGGTTTCACCTCCATCATGTGAACGCACATGTATGTTTGATGCCAATATGTCAGCGTATGCACCTGTGTCAATTTTCAGTTTGATGTTTTCTGCACCCACTTTTTTTACGTCGATTGTATTTATATTTTCTCCACCTCTTGCTCCTATTTCAATAGTAGAAAAAGAGTTTGGACCATTTTCTACAGCATAACGAATAGGATGGTCATTGTCAAAACTGATACGTCCAGACCAAAATAGCCCAGCCCATACTATGCCTCTTGCTGGGTCATAGGGTTCATCAAGATTGACATAGGAGGAGGTTGAGTTCCATGTACCTGGGTCGTTGTCAATATCAAGATACTTACTCACACGCATGTTGCTGGTAACCCAAGCATTGTCCGTACATTCTCCTCCATAACCTGTCCTTTTTTGCGTTAAACACAAGACTGTATTTCCTGCAATTTTATAGTTACCTATAATATTTCTTGTATTAGGGGGGTTAATGAGAGAGAATTTGGTCAAGGATGGGCTTAAATTATCGTCATTGTTGCCACCACCACTACCTTGTGTGAAATTCACACGAAGCACGGCTGTTTGTACATGTGTACCACGGCTATCAATATAAATATAATAAGTTGTACCTGCAGTTACATTGTGTGGACCGACCGTAAAAGTGCTATTCCCCCATTGAGCACCTATAACGCCTACCCAGCAACCCTCAAGCAAAGCCAAATACATACCTGAAGATGGATTTGTCATGCTAATGATTATGCTACCATCACTAGGGGCTGTAAATTTATAATAATAATATTTAAGAGGATTTTCTAGCCACTCTGCATCATGCTCTGTTCTAACATTGATATCACTGTTTTCTCTAATGTCTACTGCATTGGTACAACTATCACCTGCTGCTCCGTATACTGTAGTGTGGAATAATGTAAAAAATAATGTAAAAATTAGTGACTTTATAATAGTTTTCAAGTTTTCCATAATGTAACACCTTTTATACTCAGTCGTAACTGAGCGAAATTCGTACCTACATCGGACAAAGCTACCATAAGTGACATGACTTACGTTTAGGTAACCCGGCTGTCTAGCAGGAGATCCGTGGTTTTGCGTCCTTACTTCACAGTAAGTTTGCCTTTTGCAATACTTGTATAATTAAGCATAACATAGCTAATCTAAAATAAGTATTAAATTAAATAACTTTTATAGTTTAGGAGACCTATTATTAGAGGTCCCCTACATGTGAAAAATAGATAAAATCAAAGAATAAATCGCTTGGTTAAAAGTTGTTTTTGCTCTTTTGTTTGCTACAGATTTGCCTAATAGCCTTGAAAGACTTAATAAAGTTGAGTTTCCAAAGGAACCCTAACTTTGTTTAGGTTCAATAATCATTATTATATAAAATCTAAAATTATCGCTATTTGCTATTCAATTTCTATCATTTCTTTTTCTGTAAGCGAAGTAAGTGCTTCGGGTATGATACGTTGACTGTCTATGACTCTAATCTAATCACATAAAAGTTTGGAATCTTCTTTGATAGTTTCCTCAAATTCTTTATACTGTTTTCTTGACGTGTATGAAAGAGAAGCTTCTTTAGTAAGTGCTATCTCCTCTTTAATGATACATAGTTAACTTTAAATTTTTTCTTAGACCTAGTCTAATAAGCTTTTTACCTACATTAAGCTATTATATTTATTAGAGCAATTTAAGAGGATAATTATGCAGTTCAAGAAGAGTATTTTATTAAGTATCATTTTGGCTTTTGTGTTTGTTGGATGTGGGGGGGCAGATGAAGATGTGGCTGAATTTAACAAGCCTGCTTTGTATTGGTACCAAAAGATAGCAGAAAGCATTTCTAGGG
>CAZEUM010000021.1:0-11525 GCA_964514765.1 uncultured Sulfurovum sp. | reverse complement strand
ATTCTGAGTTTTATCCTTTAGATGGAGATCATTTCTTTTTTCTAAAACATGCAAACTTTATAGCAGAAACAATCACAAAAAAATGTAAGGAACACACACAATGATAACAGCAGTAAATTTTATATTTTATGGACTTTTTATTTTGGCGATGGGGTATTATCTTATTCTTAATTTGCAGTGGTATGGCTATAAGCTCAATCGTGTGTTAATCCACCATACAAAAACTTGGTGGCATTTTGTCTATTTTCTGATTCCTTTTGTTTTGTTTATGTCTGTCAGCTATGCAAGTTCGTATGGCTTTATTGTAAGTATTGTGTATTTGGCATTGTTGTTTAACTGGTATAGAGGACTTGACAAAGTACTTGTATGGACAGGAAGGGTAAAACGATTTTATGTAGCAATGATATTTTTTGCTATTTTTATTACCTTCTCTTTTAATCATTTTACAGTGTTTATCCCCTTACTTTTAGCTTATTTTGTCTCTATGGCAATAGAAAAAATGCTCTTTAATGGCTTTAAAGTAAAAGCACAAAAGAAACTAGCCTCTATAGATGATTTGATTGTCATAGGGATTACTGCTAGTTATGGTAAGACAAGTATGAAAAACTATATTGAACATATACTAAAAGCTAAGTACAAAACTTATGCGACACCTCATTCTGTCAATACTTTGGGTGGTGTAATGAAAGATGTGAATGATGATTTACCAGAAGATACAGAAGTGTATGTGGTTGAAATGGGTGCAAGAATGGAGGGTGACATTGGAGAGATTTCAACCTTTGTAAACCCTCAATATACTATAGTAGGTCAGTTAGGGCCTGCACATATAGAGTACTTTAGAAGCATGGAAAACATACGCAATACAAAGATGGAGATACTTAAAACAGATAGATTAAAAACAGCATGGGTACATGAAAGTGCCATGGTGAAATCTGAGCCAAATGTTCATATTTTTGGTGAAAAAAATAATTTGGATATACGCAACAATATCCCTGCGCCAAAATATATTATAGAAGATGTGAAAGCTACTTTTGACAGCACAAGTTTTACCCTTATGGGTACCCGCTATACGGCAAATATTTTAGGGGCTTTTAATGCCACTAATTTAGCTGTTTCAGTACTTGTTGCTAAAGAGTTGGGTCTTAGTGATAAGCAAATACAAGAAGGTCTTTCTACTCTTAAATCAGTCCCTCATAGACTTCAGCGTATTGATGCAGGTGGCAAAGTGATACTAGATGACTCATATAATGGCAATATAGACGGGATGATGGCTTCTTTTGCACTGGCTGCAAGCTATGAAGGACGTAAAGTAATTATTACACCTGGACTGGTTGAAGTAGATGATGACTTGAACATACAAGTTGCAAAACGTGCGAATGAAGTGTTTGATGTTGTGATAGTAACTGGTGATTTGAATTATGCCATTTTTAAAGAATATGTGGATGCGGAGAAGTTGGTGAAATTAGCCACTAAGGCAGGAATGAAAGAGATGCTTGTAGAACAGACACAAGTTGGAGACTTAATCCTTTTTGCAAACGATGCTCCATCATTTGTTTAAAACCACTTTGATTCTTTCTCCATTTTCTTAAGAAAGAGTTCATGTGTTACACTTTTTACTGTAATGCCTTCTACGCCATACTTTTCGTCTTCTTTGATGGAGAAACCTTCATTTAGTGTTTTGTGTAAGCGAGTACTCACCCAATTGTGAATTTTTTGCCTGCATGCCATTCTTGTTGATATAATGAGTGGGACCGACAAATTACTGTCATCACTTTTGTGAATGGCACCCATGATACGATTACATCCATCAAAACCTGAAATTTGCGTTGTATCTGTATCTATAGAAAAGTCCAATATTGCACGTGCTTTTCGTACCTCCATACCATCCATTACACGTAGATGCCAAGCACCATTAAATTTAATAATATCAGCATTTTTTGCCCATAATAAAGTACTAAATAAATAGATGAAAATCCATTTTTTTCTTAACATGAGGTTTGCCTTTTGTAAATATTATTTAGGATAGTATAGTGTATATTGTTTAATGGAGTATATATGAGACTTTTTTTTATTTTTTTTATGCTATGTAGTTTTCTTTTTTCCTCAGAGATACAGCTTACAAAAAAGCAAGCAAATTATATTGCTAAAAAGGTGTGGCAAAATGAAGGTGCAGGGAAAGACAAGTACCTAATATGGTGGAATAAAGGTGAAGACTTTGCCTCTTTAGGCATAGGACATGCCATATGGTTTCCCAAAGGGCACAAAGAGCATTTTAGAGAAGTTTTTCCTATGATGATAGCATTTATGCAAAAAAAAGGTGTAAAAATGCCTTCTTGGCTTAGTCCTGAAAGTGATTTTCCCTGGCAGACAAAAGAGGCATTTTTTAAAGCTAAAAAAGCTAAAACAAAACAATATAGAGAACTTTTCTCTTTACTCAAAAATACCTTTGGCTACCAAGCAGCATTTATGGCACAACGTCTTAGCCTTGCACTTCCTCAAATGTTAGAAAGCATAGAAGGCTCTAAGAAAAAAGCACTTATCAAAAAACGTTTTTATGAAGTGATGCACAATAAAGATGCTTCTGTCAATGAAAGAGGATTATATGTACTCTTGGACTATACCAACTTTAAAGGTGAGGGAACACTGAAAAGTGAGCGTTATAAGGGGCAGGGATGGGGACTGTTACAGGTACTTGAACACATGGATCCTAAAGAGGCTAATAAACAAAAAGCTTTTGCTACTTCTGCTAGTCGTATGCTAAGTCGGCGTATTAAAAATTCACCATCTGCTAGAGGTGAAGAGCGTTGGAGAAAAGGATGGAATGTACGTTTAGAGACGTATTGGAAGTAAGGTAACAATACCTTAGAGCCGTAAAAAAATATGTGTCAGCTAGCATTAGTAACACCCAATTAAAGTTCTACATATCCATCTAATCTCCCTTTAAAAGCAGTCGAGGTAAAACCTAAATGAGTATTTTATTTTTCATACATATGTCTATTTTTTCAAAGAAGATTTTACTGCTTGGTAAAGACCTTTCACTTTTGCCATAAAAGGACTTTCTCTTACAAAATATTTTTCTTTAAGCCCTGCGATATACATTTTTACACTTTTTTTAATTTTACCCAAATGTGCCATAGTCTTCACATATATCTCACGTGACTTTAGCCATGCAATGGCATCAATCATCTTCATATAAAGCCATTTAAACCACGCAAACTGCATTAACTTATCTTCTGTGATTCTAAACATCCAAAATGTAAATGCAGCAATAGGAATTTTGAAAAGATAAAAAGACAAGCCCAATACAACCTGACCACTCACAAAAAGTAACCCTGAGTATAGTCCCAAAGCCTGTACAGTAGCAAGAAGTAGAACAAAAATGACAAGTATAATATAGGCATTAAGATTATGTAGAAGTCTTTCCACTTTTTGCAAAACTTCAAGTGAGTGTACATAGTTATACACAGGTCTAGCTATGCCTTCCCATACTAACTCTTCAAAGAGTATATAGATAAGAACAAGAATGAGTTGCAAAAGTGAAATGACTTTGTTTTTAATTGTTGAAAGCATTGAAATATCCTAACTAAATATATTATTGTTCTAATATAGAAAATAGATTATTTCATTTTAGTTTGCTTTAGTTTTAGTCGAATGGGCTTTGTGTAGAGAGGAATCTTACTAACAGTAAGTGACCGAATGGAACAAAGCCTATTCGAGCGAAAATGGAGTGAAATAGACCAAAAGAACTATTTTCTACGGAGTTCTTTGATGCGTGCTGCTTTCCCCTTGAGTTCTCTCAAGTATAACAATTTGGCTCTTCTAATTCTACCACGTCTAAGTACTTCTATGCTTTCAATAGAATCTGAGTAAAGTGGGAAAACTCTTTCAACACCAACAGAGTTAGCACCCATTTTTCTTACCATAAATGTACGACCCGTACCTTGACCTCTGATTGCAATACAAAGACCTTCATAGTTTTGCACTCTTGTTTTAGCACCTTCTTTAATTCTTACGGCTACTCTTACTGTGTCACCAGCTCTAAATGTTGGTACATTTCTGTTTTCTAGTTGTGTTTTCTCGAAGCTTTCGATGTATTTATTTCTCATATGTTATACCTTTTTTACATAAGTCTAGGCGAAAATACTTTGCTTTACACAAAGCAAGCCCTCTTTTTTAAGTCCGTGATTTTACTATGATTACCCTTTAAAAACTCTGAAACGACTTCATTGTTCTCATAATTTTTAGGTTTAGTAAAAGATGGGGCTTCTTCAAAGCTTTCTATACTTAAAGAATCACTGGTTCCAAGTACTTCCTCCTGACTTCACCTATCAACCCAAGCCAAACCCCATAAGTACTGGGTTCGTCTAAAAGGTATGTCTCATCTACTTAGTATTTTCTCCTCCTTTATAAGCTCTAAAACCAGTTTGGCTTTGAGTATGTTGTTTTTTCTGCTCATCTTGTTATCCTTATAATTATTCCTCTTGTTTTATCCTATTTGAAATAAGAATCTTGAAAATGTTGTTTAATTTTCTTGGGTGTAGTATAAACTTTTGAACTCTGACCACACCCTTAGAACGTAGTTTTTTAATATTGAAATAAAGAAGATCTAACTTAATTTTCTTCATATTGGGTTGATGGGGTTAACTTTTGGGTTATAAATTCGCTATACTTTGACAGCATAAAATTAAATAAAAGGATAGTACCATGCAAATACAATTTGGTTTATACAATATAAGAACACATGAGTTAGATAATAAACTTGCCTTTCAGGTTACTTCAGAAACTAAAAAAGTAAGCATAAAAACAAGTGAAGAAGTCTTCCCTTATGACTTTCCAAACGGTATTCATTTCCAAATAGAAGATGCTGATAATTCCCCTACTCCCAAAGGATTAAAGCGATTTAAGTTTGGAGATTATTCATTTATCTTAGGGATAAATAACAGTGGGTTATTGTCTTTGTTTTATAGTAAAAAACTCTATGTTAAAAGAAAACGCATAGATGACATAGATACACTCACCTTTGCATTTCTAGCTGATCCTGGCAGGCACTAAAATTTAAGAAGGAAGGAATATTTAGGAATCTCTGTCAACTTGATATAGCAAAAATATAAAAGGTGGACAAAATGAGTAAAATAATAAATAATGAGTTTGGTTTTAATGATGCGGTTTCAAAATTAATGGTAGGGAAAAGTCTTGGCGATACAAATTAGGAGTTATTATGAAAAACAAAACCCTTATTATAGGTGCAGGTGGTGTTGGAAATGTTGTGGCTTTTAAGTGTGCTATGAATTCTGACACTTTTGGGGAGATTACATTGGCAAGCCGTACGCTAAGTAAATGCAATATCATTGCTAAAAACATTAAAGACAAAGTATCTGTAGAGATACAAACTGCCACTGTAGATGCAGACTTAGTGCCTCAACTTTTGGCACTCATAAAAAAGGTCAATCCACACATCGTCATAAATGTGGCACTACCTTACCAAGACCTAACTATTATGGATGCCTGCATTCAAATGGGTGTAGACTACCTAGACACAGCCAACTACGAACACCCAGACACTGCTAAGTTTGAGTATAAAGAACAGTGGGCAAGAGATGGGCAGTTTAAAGAAGCTAACATTATGGCTTTACTAGGTTCAGGCTTTGACCCAGGGGTGACAAATGTCTTTTGTGCCTACGCACAAAAATACTTCTTTGATGAGATACACAGCATAGACATACTAGACTGTAACGCAGGTGAGCATGGCTACGCATTTGCTACTAACTTTAACCCAGAGATAAACTTACGTGAGGTTTCAGCCAAAGGCAGGTACTGGCAAAAAGACGATGATGGACAAGGTGTATGGATAGAAACAGAGCCAATGGCTATAAAACAATTATGGGACTACCCAGAAATAGGAGCAAAAGACAGCTATCTACTCTACCATGAAGAGATGGAGTCTTTGGTCAAGCACATAAAAGGTCTTAAACGTATACGATTTTTTATGACCTTTGGAGAGTCTTATCTTACACACATGAAATGTTTAGAAAATATCGGTATGTTAGGCATTAAAGAAGTTGAACATAAAGGCATGAAGATTGTTCCTATGGAGTTCTTAGCTACCCTACTTCCCGACCCTGCAAGTCTAGGACCTCGCACGAAAGGAAAAACCAACATTGGTATTTTTGCTAAGGGCATAAAAGATGGTATTGAAAAAACCGTTTATATTTACCAAATTACCGACCATGAGCAGTGCTACAAAGAAGTACTAAGCCAAGGGGTTAGCTACACCACAGGCGTACCTGCCATGATAGGAGCAAAACTCATGCTAGAAGGAAAATGGCAAGGCAAAGGTGTCTTTAATATGGAGCAGTTCGACCCAGACCCATTTATGGAGGAGTTAAGCAAACAAGGCTTGCCATGGAAAGTGATGGAAATGGGTGCAGATGAAAGTAGAGCAATAGTATTGACCTCCCAAACTTTTCAAGCTAATATAAACCTTCAATCATAGTATCCATTTCTTTTTTGAGTGTGATTAAACGTTCTACAGACTCTTTAGAAAGTTTACCTTTTTTTGACATAGACACAGCCATAAAATTTTTCATAGCTACTATGAGCTTTTGTGTTGCATTTATCTCTGCAAATGATTTTTTATGATACTCATATGCTTTTTCTTTTTCCCCTTCTATGTGGGTAATACGCTGAAGTTTCCCCTGTTGTTCATTAAAAAGAACTTCGTAGGTTTTAAGTGTTTTAATACTATCTTTCATATGTCCTCCTACTTTTTCAAAGGCATCTTTACATTCAGTCTTTTTTTCTGCATATAATTCAGACTCAACAAACTGTTTCTCTGCATAGCGAAGATTAGCATTTACTTGTAAACTCACAGTCACTGCATACACTATAACCATTACAGTCACTATGCTCAGTC
Organism: uncultured Sulfurovum sp.; assembly: GCA_964514765.1. Classification (GTDB taxonomy): domain Bacteria; phylum Campylobacterota; class Campylobacteria; order Campylobacterales; family Sulfurovaceae; genus Sulfurovum. The sequence goes on along the minus strand of CAZEUM010000021.1, from coordinate 4,612 downwards.
CAAAAACTCCTACACCTACATACATATTTGGTGCGATGCCTAGCAAGGTACTAAACCAAGAAATAATTTTATCTGTTAGCTCAGGAGAAGGCATTTTAAAGATATCTAGGGTCATTCCCTGTTTTTCTATATTTAGATATATCAAGCCTACAGCCGTGATAACACCTGCAATTAGAGCAGAAACAAATCCTGTAAATTTTCCCGTAGAAACCTCTTTAATCACCATAGGTAATACTTCTTCTTCGGCTTCCATAACAAGGGCTTCTTTTTCTACAGGGGCATTAAATGCACTTCTGTAACCCATTTTATCAAGTAAAGCAGAGCAAGTATCATAGCCATGTTCTTTAAGGTTTATTTTGGCATCTTCATACTCAGCAAGATTATCAGCAAGCAAGAGTTTACACTCCTTGCTCTGATTATCCGCCTCTTTAACAATGTATCTTGCCTGTTTGACTAAATGTTTGGTCTTATGTTGTTTACTTTCCTTATTTGTCACAGGAGTAGATAATTCTATTTTTTTCGCTTCACTTAAATCAGGAAGTGCTATATCCTCTAGGCTATTTTCAACCTTAGTATCTACATCTTGAGTACTGTCTCTCTGTATCTCTGCTATTACTTCCAAGTTTTCATCCTCAACATTTCTTACTATATCGTCTGTGCTATTTTTATTTTCATACATTTTAATATCCTTTATAGTTTATTTTAGCAAATATTTTATTAACCTTTTAATAATAATCAACCATTTACAACTCTTAGCTATAATTATGCATATTTTAACAGAGGAATATCATGGGTATTTTCGTTGCACTTTTAGTTTTATCGGTACTTATATTTTTTCATGAGTTAGGTCATTTTGCTGCAGCACGTTTTTTTGGGGTACGTGTGGATGTATTTAGCATTGGTTTTGGAAAAAAGCTTTATACAAAAGTTATAGGAGACACAGCGTGGAGTATCTCTGCCATACCTCTAGGTGGCTATGTCAAGATGAAAGGGCAAGATGATTCTGACCCTACAAAAATCTCTTACGATGAAGACTCCTATAATGTCAAAAAACCTTGGCAACGCATCATAATCCTTTTAGCAGGTCCTTTTGCAAACTTTTTACTGGCTTTTGTACTCTACTTTGCTATTGCAAATATTGGTGTGCCAAAGTTGCTTCCTTATGTCGGAACAGTTGCTAAAGACAGTCCTGCCTTGGTATCAGGCTTACAAAAAGATGACAAACTCTTGCAAATTAATGGTGTAAACATACACTACTGGGAAGACATAGGTGCACATATTAATGAGGCTAGTGCTAATATCACACTTATAGTTGAGAGAAAAATGCAGCTTGTTACGCTGCTACTTAGCCCAAAAGTTATTGATGATAAAAATATATTTGGAGAGAAAATTACGAGACGCATCATAGGCATCACTCCCTCTGGAAAACAAACAACTGTGCATTTTGGACTTGTAGATGGTTTAGATTATGCTTGGGAAGAAACCAAAAAAGCTTCGCTTCTCATTGTACAATCTGTACAAAAACTCATCACTGGTGTGATAGGTGCAGACAAACTTGGAGGCATCATTACCATTGTTGATGTCACAGCAGAAGCAAGTTCAGCAGGCATACTGGCTCTTTTCTTTTTTACAGCACTCATCTCGGTCAATTTAGGTGTACTCAATTTACTCCCTATCCCTGCACTAGATGGTGGACACATTATGTTTAACCTTTATGAAATGATTACGGGTAAAATACCTAACGAAAAAGTCATGTTTTACATCACTATGCTAGGTTGGGCGATGCTCATCTCACTAATGATGCTAGGGTTATATAATGATATCAATAGACTAATGGAGAAATAAATGACCATACTGGATAAAGAACAATTAAGAGCAAACCTTGATGAAGTCATTTGGAACATTGAACAAGCACGTATTGCAGTCAGCGAACATAACATTGTGAAGCTCATCGCAGTAGGTAAGTATACAAAACTTGAAAACATTTCTACTCTCTATGGTTTAGGTCAAAGGGCTTTTGGTGAAAACCAAGTACAACAGCTCAAAACACGTATGGATGCCTTAGAAGAACTACCTCTTGAGTGGCACATGATAGGCACCTTACAAAAAAACAAGATTAACAACCTTATAGATGCACGCCCTGCGCTTATGCAAGCACTAGACCGTGTAACTTTGGCAGAAGAACTCAACAAAAAATTAGAAGCAAAAAATACAAAGATGCACTGTCTTTTGCAAATTAATGCTGCCAAGGAAGAGAGTAAATCAGGGTTTAGCCCCGATGAAGCCTATGACATGTACCAACGCATTCAAGAGTCCTGTCCACAAATAAACCTAAAAGGTATCATGACTATAGGTGCACATAGCAAAGACAATGCAATAATACAAAAAAGTTTTGAGACAACTTATGCTATTTTTGAAAAACTCCCCAAAGAAGGTATTCATTACTGTTCTATGGGTATGAGTACTGACTATGAATTGGCTATAAAATGTGGTTCAAATCTTATACGTGTGGGTTCAGCTCTATTTAAATAATAAAACCTGTTAAGAAACCACTTCCATTTGGCAATGCTTACAAACACCATAAAGATTGATTTGTTGTTTGCTTAGTGTAAAATTTTCACTTTTACTAACTCATATTTAGATTCTTGACCAGCAATAAACACTTCCACAAGTAGCCCTTTCCCTGGCATAAAAATGATATTTTTATAGACCATGACCAAAGAGAGTGATAGATATATTTTGACTACCTTGCTATGTATTTCCAAGCAAAAGCTTGGAAATATAGAAATACTACAAATCACCTTCGTGTTTTGCAAGATATTCAGCAACACCAGCAGTGTCTGCTTTCATACCCTCATCACCTTTTACCCAACCAGCAGGACAAACTTCACCATACTCGTTAGTAAATAACATAGTATCTACCATTCTAATCATTTCATCAATATTTCTTCCTAGTGGAAGGTCATTGATTACTGCATGTCTTACTGTACCGTCAGCATCTATAAGGAATGAACCTCTAAGTGCTACTGTATCATCAAGAAGCACATCATAGTCTCTAGCTATTTGCTTAGAAAGGTCAGCAACAAGTGGTATATCAACTCTACCAATACCACCCTGGGCTACTGGTGTTTCTCTCCATGCAAAGTGTGAGAATTGACTGTCTATAGATATACCAATAATATTTACACCTCTTTCTCTAAACTCTGCTGCTCTTTTAGAAAATGCAATAATTTCTGATGGACAAACAAAAGTAAAGTCTAGTGGATAAAAGAAAAGTACTGCACCTTTTTCACCTAGGTTTTCCATAAGATTGAATCCCTCTACTATTTGACCGTCTGCAAGTACAGCTGTTGCTGTGAAATCTGGAGCTTTTTTTGTTACTAACATGTTATTTCCTTTTTAAATGATAATTTTTATTACTTAAGAATTTTAGCAAAGTTTCTTTTAATGAGAGGTAAATAGTCTTTGAAGTTATCTAATTTTACCATTTAATTAAAGTAATACTTCCTAATCATCATTGATTGTTTCACTCAGAAAATACCCTCTATATTGAATTCGATTGTCAATAAATTATTAGGCATATTTTACACATATTTAGATATAATTTATGAATTTAATACTTAAGGGTTAAAATGCTATCTGATCGCATCCAAACACTATCACCATCACTCACTATTGTCATCTCTTCACTTGCACGTGATTTAAAATCACAAGGTAAAGACATACTTTCATTCTCAGCAGGAGAACCAGACTTCGGGACACCACAACGCATCAAAGATTTAGCGATACAGGCTATTCGTGACGGGTTTACACAATACACTGCTGTAGCGGGCATACCAGAACTGCTTGAAGCAGTATGCATTAAACTCAAAAGAGACAATGGCTTGGACTATGTGCCTTCTGACATCATTGCAAGTAATGGAGCAAAACAGTCACTCTTTAACCTTTTGCAAGCTACGCTAAACACAGAAGATGAAGTCATTATACCTGCACCTTACTGGGTTACTTACCCAGAGTTGGTTAAGTATGCAGGTGCTATACCTGTGATTATTGAGACCAATGAAATAGGTGGTTTTAAAATTACTGCTGATCAACTTAAAGCTAGTATTACTGCTAAAACAAAAATGATCATTTTAACAACACCTTCCAACCCTACAGGTTCTGTCTATTCCAAAAGTGAATTGGAAGCTTTGGCTGAAGTATTAAAAGGCACAGACATCATAGTGGTCTCCGATGAAATATATGAAAAACTTGTGTATGACATAGATTTTGTAGCAGTTGCTAGCATATCTGAAGACATGCACCAACGTACAGTAACAGTAAATGGTCTTAGTAAATCTGTAGCCATGACAGGATGGCGTTTTGGATACTTAGCAACGCCAAACAAAACACTCATCGCAGCGATGAACAAACTTCAGGGTCAAAGTACTTCAAACATCAACTCTATCACACAAAAAGCAGCGATTCCTGCCTTAATGGGTGAAGTAGATGATGACATTAAAAATATGAGAAGAGCCTTTAAAGGAAGAGCTAAAGAAGCTGTTAAACTCTTCAATGAAGTAGATGGTCTTTCTGTGTTAAAACCACAAGGCGCTTTTTACCTTTTTGTAAA
>CAZEUM010000020.1:0-11728 GCA_964514765.1 uncultured Sulfurovum sp. | reverse complement strand
AGACATGGCAAGTGTGTCATTTACGCCATCTCCTACCATGACTACATTGTGGTATGAGTACATCTTTACCACCTTTGGCTATAAGCCCATTGTCCTGACTCCACCTATCCCCCACTACAAAAAACCTAACAAGCCCCTAATACAGGGGAAAACTACCCTGAAGCTCTAATTGTGGTGCCTAATTAATATGATAATTGATATTAGTTTATAGTTATGGTAAAATATACCTATTGGATTGATAGGTGAAGTCAGGACAATGTACTTAGTGGGGTAATAAGAGAAAGAGAATATAAAAAATATAAAAAATATAAAATAATGCTAAAATACCTTATGCATTTTTCATTCGCTTCGCCAACATTTTTGCTTTTACTCCTACTCTTGCCTTGTTTTCTTTGGTGCAAGCAGTACAATAAGCCTTATTATTTTTCTAAGTTGTCATGGATTACAAGACAAAGTCCTCTACTCTCTTGGGAGCCTTGGCTAAAAATGGCACTTTTTACGCTCATGGTTTTTGCCCTTGCCAAACCTTTTGTTTATGATGCCAGTAGCAACCAACATAAAAAAGGACGTGACCTCATTTTAGCCATTGATGCCTCTGGCTCTATGGCACAAAGTGGGTTTGATAAAAAAAATAGACTAAAAACCAAATATGACATTACATTGGCACTCTCTCAGGACTTTATCAAAAAACGTTTTGATGACAACATGGGCATTGTAGTTTTTGGTACTTTTGCCTACACTGCCTCCCCTCTTACCTACGATTTAGATGCCCTTTCTTATTTACTTGAAATGACCAATGTAGGTTTAGCTGGTGAGAGTACGGCCATAGGAGATGCCATTATGCAGTCGATTCGCACACTTTCTTTTTCTGAGGCTAAAAATAAAGCCATCATCTTGCTCACTGATGGACACCATAACGCAGGACAAATCTCTCCAAAAGAAGCAGTAAAAAAAGCAAAAGCCCTGGGCATAAAAATTTATACTATAGGCATAGGAAAAAAGTCAGACTATGATGTGGCACTTCTAGAAACAATAGCAAAACAAAGTGGGGCTAAAAGTTTTTCTGCCTCTTCTGCTAAGGCACTCTCTCAAATATATAAAGAGATTAATCTCCTAGAACCCTCTGCTATCCGAAGTGAAAATTACCTGAAGCAAAGACTGCTCATTTTAGCCCCTTTGCTCTTGGTGTTTTTTCTTCTCTTACTTTGGGTATTTCTTGTGCAAAGAGGCAAGATATGAGCCTCTTGTACCCAAGTTTTTTATGGCTTCTTCTCCCTCTAGTCTTTCTTCTTTGGAGAGATGCTGTAAGCATTCAGCAGCGTGTACATATTATGGTACTTATGCTCATACTACTTGCACTTTCTCGCCCTGTGGAAAAGCAAGCACTTCAAGAAGCAAGCATTAAAGCAAAAGACATCATCATTGCCTTGGATGTTTCTTACTCCATGATGGCCACAGACATCAAACCCACACGTTATGACTTTGCGAAAGAAGTCATTACTTTAGTATTAAAAGAAAACCCTTCTAGTAATATCATGCTCATTGCCTTTACATCTAATCCTTTGTTACTTTCACCACCAACGACAGACCATGCACTCATCAATATCGCACTTAAAAGCCTTAATCCAGAATTTATCCTCACAAAAGGCACCTCCTTGGAAAACCTTTTTAAAAAACTCTCATCGATGAAACTAGGACATAAGAACCTCATCTTAATGACCGATGGAGGGGAAGAAGATAATTTAGCCAGGCTTATACCACTTATAGAAGGTTCTTCTATAAACCTAACAGTGCTAGCCTTAGGAACTACACAAGGAACAACAGTAAAAAGAAAGGATGGAAGTTTATTAAAAGACCATAACGGTAATCTTGTTATCTCACGTATCAACCCTTTGCTCTCCTCCCTTGCTTCTTCCCTAAGAGGTACCTACCTTACCCCCTCTTCTTCGGCCAAAACGAGTGCAGAAGAAATCTCACAAGCACTGAATGCGAACAAAATAAATATGCAAGAGATTCAAAAAATGCAAAAACAGCACTTTGAACTCTACCAAATACCTTTGGCTTTAGCACTTTTATTTTTTTTCATGCTACATACACGCGCGGTAAAATATCTGCTTCTACTTTTTGCTCTTTTAGGTATGCCTGCACAAGCATCATTTTTCGATACCTATCATCTCATACAAGCATACAAAAGCTATAAGAATCACGACTTCAATGCCACACAAACAGAGCTTAAACAGCTTAGTACGCCTTCTTTGCAAAGCCAGTTTACCTTAGCAAACAGCTACTATAAGCAAGGAGCATACAAACAAGCCATACAAGCTTACAAGTCCATACGTTCTACATCTGCATTAGTCAAACAGAGACTCTACTACAACATAGCCAATGCCTATGTCATGCTAAAAGCTTATGATAAAGCCAAAATTTACTATACTAAAACATTACAATTAGGTGAAGATGCCGATGCCATACATAATCTAAAGCTTATATCTCTCTTGCACAGAAAAAAAGATGTTCAGCTTGGCATTGCACATCCTAAGTCACAAGATGCCTCTTCTTCAAAAAGTGATAAAGAAAAAACAGAAGAAGAAAGAAGAAATGAAGATGATTCTAGTTCAGGCTCAGGGGGAGGTGGAGAAAGCCAAGAAACACAAAGAAAAAAGAAAAAGAAAACACTTAGCAGTGAAGGCAAAGAAGAGAAACATCCTCTTAGTTCCAAAGTCTACGAACTCATAAACAAAGGATACGTACGTGAAAAACAACCTTGGTAAAGTACTCTTTATTTGTCTATCGTTTATGCTACTTCATGCTGAAGGTTTCACTTATACATTTAACGTAGACAATGACACCCCCTATGTTAAAGAAGCTGTAATTCTCACCTTAGACCTCAAACAGACAAATAATGATGTTGTTATGCTCTTTGATTTCACCCTTGTCAAAAGTGAATCTTATACCTTTCAAAGACTTGACACAGAAGAGGTAGACAGCTATCACAGTGCTAAAGTGAAGTATGTCTATATTATCTACCCTCTAAAAGAAGGAGAAGTAAACATTCACTTTAAACTTACACAAAAAGTCACTACAGACGAAAGTGTTGCTTACAGTTTTTCGGGGGACAGAGACAATGTCAAAACACTTGTCACTGTTGACACTCTTGTTCACTTAAGCCCTTTACAGCTCAAGGTAAAACCTTTGCCTCCTCACACGCAAGTGGTGGGAGATTTTACTTTGCAACACAGCATTCCCAGACATCAGGCAAAAGCTTACGAGCCACTTCCTTTTCAAGTGACAATAGAAGGGAAAGGTTACCCTCCTTTACTTGAGAATATCTTACCTAAAGAGGGAAACTTTACACGTTTTAGTGAAAAAGCTTTACTAAAATCAACTTCAAGCAAACTAGGTACACAAAACAAAGCTACATACCCTATGGCACTCTCTCATAGCCAAAGTTTCACCCTCCCTGCCATTCAGATTAAAGCCTTTAACCCCAAAATAAATAAGGCTTACACCTTGAGTGTTCCTGCGCAAGACTTTAACATTACACAGGTACCTAAAGATGTACTTGTTGATACCATTGACAGCCCAAAAGTTTGGAAAGAAGACTGGTCTTGGCTTACAACATTCATGGGCTATTTACTTGTTTTTTCTGCAGGTTACCTCACAGCACTATCATGGAAGTGGTCTAAAAAAACCATACACAAAGAGGCTAATCCTCTTGTAGAAAAAATACAAAATACCTCAAATCAAAAAGCCCTACTCCAACTCCTAATGGCAAGAAAAAATGAAGATTTTTCTGTATATATTCAGAAACTAGAACAGAGCATCTATGGAGAAAGAACACTCAATTTAAAACAATTAAAAAAAGAGATATTGGAGATCATAAAATGAATGAACATATTAAACGACTAAAAAAAGAACTACACAAAGCCGTCGTAGGACAAGAAGCCATGATAGAAGGGCTACTTATTGGCTTACTTTGTGAAGGACACATATTGGTTGAGGGTGTACCTGGACTTGCCAAAACCACCACAATCAATGCCTTATCTCATGCCATTGGATTAGACTCTAAACGCATACAATTTACGCCAGACCTTTTGCCCTCAGACATCATTGGAGCACAAATCTATAACCCTCAAAATCAAAGTTTTAGCATCAAAAAAGGTCCTCTGTTTACCCATCTTCTTTTAGCAGACGAAATTAACCGAGCACCTGCCAAAGTACAGTCTGCTTTACTTGAAGTTATGCAAGAGCGACAAATCACCATTGCAGAAGAAACCTTTAAAATTGAAAGTCCTTTTTTGGTAATGGCAACACAAAATCCCATAGAGCAAGAAGGGGTTTATGCCCTTCCTGAAGCACAATTAGACAGATTTATGATGAAACTTGTTGTCGAACATAACTCAGAAGAAGAAGAACTGATTATTATGCGTAAAGCTGCTAGAAAAAGTTTTGAAAAAGTAGAGACTGTCTTTGGCATTGAAACCTTGCAGGCCCTACAAAAAGAACTTGACAGAATTCACATAGATGAGGAGCTAGAACGCTATATGGTACAGCTTATCTCTGCTACGAGAGACCCTTCTAGGTTTGGCTTAGCCTCCTTAGTAGAGTCTATCATGTTTGGCGCTAGCCCAAGAGCCTCCATCGACCTCTATAAGGCATCTAAAGCAAAAGCCTTTTTAAGGGGCAATACTTTTGTATCTCCTGCCGATATAGGTTACGTCATACACAATGTCCTTCGTCATCGTATCGTTCTTTCTTATGAAGCAAGAGCCAAAGGTGTGAGTAGTGATGAAATTATCTCTGCTATTGTTGAAATGCTACCTATTCCATGAGTGCATCATTCAAAGCCTTACAACTCAAAGCCAGACATCAGGTCTACACCCTACTCTCTGGATATAACCTCTCAAAATTACATGGAGAAGGTTACGACTTTTCTGAATTACGTGAGTATCAAATGGGTGACGATATCCGTAAAATAAACTGGACTATCACTGCTAAACTAGGAAAGCCTTATATCAAAGAGTTGCATGCCAATCGCGAACTTTCTGTTGTTGTCTGTGCATTAATGGATGGAAGCCTCTATTTTGGGTCAGGAAATGCTAAACAAAGTAAACTAACTGAAGTGGCTACTCTCCTCGGCTATGCTGCCCAACAAAATAATGACCTTTTTACAGGGCTAAGCTATGAAGAACAAAATAAAACAAGCACCCCACCTACTAAGCAGATATACCACATAGAAGCTTTTTCAAAAACACTTTTTGAGGCTTCATTACTACACACAACGCTTCATTGCAACATTGTAATCCAAGACCTTTTTAAAAAAGTGAGCAAACCTTCTTTGCTTTTTGTATTGGGGGATTTTTTAGAACCTGTAGACCTATCACTTTTAGCACAAAAACATGAAGTCATTGCCATCATCATCAGAGATATAGATGAAGAATCACCAAAGAAACTGGGGGTTGTCAATCTCATTTCTCCTAAAACTAAAGAAAAAATAGATACCTATTTTGGGAAAAAAAGCATAGCACAATATCTGGCTAAACTAAAAGAAAATGATGAAAGACTTGTAGAGCATTTTTCACGCTATGCTATCCGTTCTATAAAAATTTATACGGATGATGAAGCTGTTAGAAAGCTACTCCCTTTATTTCGCTAATACTCCTTTTCATGCCTATCCAATGTTCTTCTTCAACCTCTAACGCATCTTCTTTGTAGTTTTTATATTCTAACAGGGGTGGAGGTATACCTACGACACTAGAAGCTGAAGGGTTTAACAAAGAACTTGTCTCTTTTGTCATATTGTTAGATAAGTGGCTAATTTACTTTTGTGTTCCATCTAAAACAGGCACAAAAAGACACTGCTCTATGGTTTCTGAAGTAATGCGTCCATTTTTTTTATAATATCGGGTAATAATATGATAATTTTTAGTCTCTTCTATAGGAGCTAACAAGATACCACCTTCTGCCAACTGCTCAAAAAGGACTTCTGGTATTTCTTTTGCTGTGGCAGAAAATAAAATACGTTCATATGGAGCATACTGCTTCCATCCTCTTTGACCATCATCAAAACGGGTAAAGATATTGTTCAACTCAAGGGTCTGAAAACAGTTTTTGGCTTCATTGAGTAGTTTATCTATGCGTTCTATGGTAAATACACGACGGCAAATCTTCCCAAGTATTGCAGCCTGATAGCCTGATCCACAGCCTACTTCAAGTACAGAATCCACACCTTTGAGCTCTAAATGTTGTGTCATTTTAGCTACAGTAAGAGGAGAGGAAATCCATTGACTTGCTGCCATAGGAAGGGCATCAAGCTTGTAAGAAAGATGTTTAAACTGATTGGGAACAAAAACTTCTCTATCTACTGCCAACAAAGCATCGTGTACATGTGCTTCTAATGGAAAATGTTTTTCTATCTCATCCACGAGGTTTTGTCTTTGTCTTGCTTTTATCATCTACGTAAATTCCTCATGTCTATAAGTGACGAAAGTCTATCTAAAATCTAATTAAATAGGCTTTTAATTGTATCAAAAAGCCTATTTACCTATGCCTTTATTTTTATATAAGAACACATACTAACTTCATTTTCATTCTATTTCCTCTTTTTTAATCAATCCATCACAATATAGCGACGCATTTTTTTAATTTCTCTAAAATCTATGCTTCCTTCTATTGCTTCTAACTGTTCATCCATTTTTGTCTCTCCGTTGGGAGAAATAATAGCAGAAGATACTGCCATGTCAGCATCTGAAGAATTTGAAACGAGCACATAACACTGGTTCATGATCGCTAAGGCCTGAGACAATACTTCTAAATGTTTTTTACGTACTTTTCCCCAACGTGCAGGGATTAAAACAACATCTACCCCTTCAACTTGCTTCCACAACTCTTTAAAACGCAACTCAAAACAAATCAGTATGGCATAACTCATACCATCAATCTCAAAAGGTTTTATCTTCTTTTTTCGTCCTGCTTTTAGATATAGGTCTTCATCTCCTAGTTTAAACAATTTTACTTTTTCTTGTTTATGAATAATTTTATGCTTATGTATGACTACTGCTTGGTTAATAAAAGTATCGCCCTCTTCCAAAATAAGCGTCAAGACAAGTACCTGTTCTTCCACCTCTTTTTTCAAGGTTTTTAATGCTTTAGCAGAAAATTTTGCAGCTGTTGTCATATGTTCATAGTCGTAAGAGGTTAAAAATACTTCAGGGGCTAAAACAATATGTTTGTCTTGATGCTCATGTAAATAAAAAAGAAGTGTGTCTAAATTTTCCTGATAGCGTTTATGAGAAGGGAGTTGCAGTGTTGCTACTTCCATATTTTGAGGCATGCTTAACATAGTAGTCTCCTAGAAGTCATCTAAATCTAAACTACCTTTAGAATAGTTTGTCACACTACCCTCAAAGAAGTTTGTTTTCTGGTCATTAAACTGCGAAAAGTTATCTACCCACTTAATAGGATGTTCCACATCATAAAGACTGTTCATGCCTACAGCGCGCAACCTTTTATCGGCAAGATACTGGATGTATTGGGCTATGATATCATCTGTAAGTCCTAGTATCTGCCCTTGTGTAATATATGCACCCCATTCACTTTCAAGCTTCACAGCATCTCTAAACATTTGATATACCTCTTTTTCTAATTCTTTGGTAAAAAGTTCTGGTCTCTCTTTTTTAGTTGCATTAATCATATTTTGAAAAAGTAGCAGGTGCGTAACCTCATCTCTTTGTATAAAACGTATCATTTGTGCCGTACCAAGCATCTTGTCTGCACGTGCAAGTGTGTAAAGATAGGCAAAGCCAGAGTAAAAATAAATACCCTCTAAGATTTGATTGGCAAACATTGCTTTTACAATGTTTATATCTGTAGGGTTACTTGAAAGCTCCTCATAGACTTTTGCAATAGCATCATTTTTGGTTTTGAGCTTCATGTCTCTTCTCCAAAGCTCATAAATCTCTTTAGAGTTGGTGGAAATGCTATCTACCATTACCGCATAACTTTGAGAATGTAAAGCCTCTTCAAATGCTTGCCTTACCAAAATGAGATTTATTTCAGGGGCTGTAATGAAAGGGTTAAGATTATCAATAATATTATTGGTTTGTAAGGAATCCATAAAAATAAGTTGTGCCAATACTTTATCGTATGCTGATTTCTCTGCATCGGTAAGATACTTATAGTCATTCACATCACGTGTCATATCTACTTCTTTGGGAAACCAAGTATTATTTAACATCATCTCCCAAAGATTGTATGCCCATTGGTATTTAATATCATTAAGTTCAAATATCCCAGTAGGGTTTCCCCCAAATATTTTACGTTCGCTTGTTTTCTCTTCGGATTCTGGATTATATATTTTCTTACGTTCCATTAGGTGTACCTTATCATCACTTTAACCTAATATAGCATTTAGGGTTAAGCTCTTTTCATTCAAAACATTATACACATTTTGGCTGATTATTTAGCTAAAGTTCTAGGGTAAAAATATGAGAATGTAGTAATTTAAAAAGACTAAAGATTAGGTACAATAATAATCCGTAATTGTCTTTATCTTCACTTGTAATTTGCTCTTTGCAGGTACGTCAAAAGATTCTCCACCTTGGACATATATCCATATTATTCGTGTTGGGAAGTTTTACTTCAAGTGTTCCTGAAGTAATCCCCATAAATTCTACTGCATCTGTAGTAAATTTATACTCTCCTGACAACATAAATCCTAAGGTTTTTTACTAGCATCTGCAAAGTGTATGGTTCTGATGGTTGCTGCAGCATCAAAGTAACTATTCCCCTGCACTTCTACGCTAACATTGTCAAAATTTTTCATACTAAATCCTTTTTTTTACTAAAATTATAATAAAAAGAGTATAATTATTAATGATAGGCTAAAAAATACAGTGAAACAAATCACTATAGTGAGGTAGAAGATGGAAAATAGTAAAAAACTACTCTATATTACAGACCAAAATGAATATATGGACAATAGCTTCATTGCCCCCTTATTTAGGATATATCTTAAAAAATATATGCATGTAGATATCGTATATTTTACAGAGTTTAAGTCAGACTTTGAGCATAAAGATACACAGCACTTTATTGTACCTTCTCGATATAAAAATATATTACTTAATGAACTACACAGCAATAATGTCAAATTAGAAACGTATGACTTTGTTATGGTACGCAACAATATAGAGATTTTAGAACAAGTTCTTAAAGACCGAGAACGCTATGGGTACAAAGCACTTTTTAGGTTCTCTTACCCAAAACGAAGCATAAAAATCTTTTATGATGAAGCTGAAGATAAAGGCAATATACTTGCCCCAGTCATACATCATTTTAAAACAAGTGCTGAGACAAGTATTATTAATGACTGTGATGCATTTTTACCTACCTCTCATGCCATGCATAAAGAATTTAGATCCGATGTAAGTATTCCAACCATACTCTGTCCCCCCGCCATAAACCCTGCTATGCTATATGAAAATGAGCAACATAGCAATGATGAAAAAATATTTGTCTACGCAGGCACATTAGATAGATTAAGAGAGTTTGAGACGGTGCTAGAGGCATTTTCTCATCTAAAAAGCAAAAAATGGAAACTCCTGCTTTCCACAAGAGACACAGACTATGCCAAAGAAATGTTAGAAAAATACCCTCAAATACAAAAACAAATAGAGCTATTTAATGCACAAACAAAAGAAGGTATGCTAGAACTTATAGCAAAGTCCGACATAGGGGTAGCACTTCTTCCCAATATACCTATATATACCACATCTACAAGCGTAAAAGTATTTGACTATTACACTTCTTGCGTACCTTGTCTTATGACAAATTCAGAACATACAGCCAGCATTTTTACAGACCGTTTAGATGCTTGGTTTTGTAATTTTACACAAGAAGAGATTACACAAAAGCTAGAGTATCTCCTTACATTAAGCAAAGATGAGGTCACCCAAGTAGGAGAAAAAGGACAACAAAGGCTTCTTGACATCAGAAATTATGAGATTATTTCTAAAGACATAGCAGTACAATTAAATGCCCTATAAACCATGGAGAAAACAACAGTGAAACAAAATCATTATGATATTTTAATCGTCGGTGGAGGCATCTCTGGAACAGCACTTTTTTATGAGTTGGCTAAGTATACCAATGTCTCTTCATTGTGTTTACTTGAAAAATATGAAGCACTCGCCACATTAAACTCTAAAGCATCAAGTAACTCTCAAACCATACATGTGGGAGATATAGAAACAAATTATACGATTGAAAAAGCCAAAGTGACCAAAAGAACTGCAAAAATGGTAGAGAAGTTTTGTTTACAATATGGATTAGAAGATAAGATTATGTTTTCACATCAAAAAATGGCCTTAGGGGTGGGGAAGGAAGAAGTACACTTTATTGAACATCGATTTAATGAATTTAAAGCACTTTTTCCTTATCTTGAATTGTGGGATGTAGAAAAACTTAAAATACTTGAACCAAAAGTTGTGTATGTAGACAAAGAGCAGACACAAGTGCGCCCTGAACCTATACTTGCTATAGGAACAAAAACGCAATATACTACTGTTGACTATGGTCAAATGTCTGAGGCACTGGCGGCACAGGCAAAACAAGCCTCAAGTGCTAGTACAGACATTTTTTACCATGCCGAAGTTAAAGAGATAGAAGAATTAGAAGATAAAACTTTTACTGTCAGCACCACAAAAGGAGAACGATATACTGCCAATTTTGTCGTTGTCAATGCAGGAGCACATGCACTCTTTTTAGCCCACAAGATGGGCTATGGAAAACATATGGGTTGTCTTCCTATGGCAGGTAGTTTTTACATGACTGATGGACATTTTCTCAACGGAAAAGTCTATATGGTACAAAACAATAAACTGCCTTTTGCGGCACTACATGGAGACCCCGATATATTAGCCCAAGGAAAAACAAGGTTTGGTCCCACTGCACTCATATTGCCTAAACTTGAAAGATATAAACCTGGTACCTATTTAGATTTTTTTAAAACCCTTAATTTTGATACAAAAATCATAAAAATATTTTGGGATTTACTCAAAGACTCCTACATCAGAAACTATATTTTTAAAAACTTTTTATTTGAAGTGCCTCTCATCAATAAAAAACTTTTTGTTCAGGATGCTAGGAAAATAGTGCCTTCACTAGATGTTAATGACATAGAATATGCCAAAGGCTTTGGTGGCATACGCCCACAAGTACTAGATAAAGAAAAAGAGAAATTGATGTTAGGAGAAGCCTCTATTAGCCCAGGCAATGGCTTAATCTTTAACATGACACCGAGCCCAGGGGCAACTTCGTGTTTGGGAAATGCAGAAAGAGATTTAAAGGTTATTGTTGATTTTCTTGACCTAGACTTTGATGAATCTCAATTTTTAAAAGACTTAACAGAGTAAATACGCATAGACTATATTTAGAGACTCCTTTATAAAAATCTCTAGAAAGATAGAAGAAATTGCACTAAGTGATGAGTATTTCATTTCACCTAATCTTTACCCAAATATAGATTCCTGACTTCACCTATCCACACCACAAAAAAACCACCAAATTCCAATAGCAAGGGCAAGAGAGAAGATAGCCTAATTTGTAGTGCCTAATAATTAGGCTAATTGATATATAATTTAATTTCAGTTATAATACCTCTATGTTTATAAGAAGGCGAATTCGCATCTCTAACGAATACCCTGAACCACAATTCTAGCATTAATGC
>CAZEUM010000019.1:0-12019 GCA_964514765.1 uncultured Sulfurovum sp. | reverse complement strand
ACGATTTTCTAGACTTAGTTTTTCTATAGATTCTTTTTGAAAAAGGTAACTATGACTTTTGTCTTCTATGGCTTGGGTAAACTTTTTATAACTTTGTTTTACAGGGTTAATGAACCCCAGTAAGGTATCTGAAATATATTCATCATTTCGAGAGAGCAATACTGTAAGCACTAGCAACAGTATGGCTATAATAATAATAAGTCTAGTCTTCATACGCCAATTGTTGTAATATATCTATTTCATCTAAGGCAATACCTGTACCTTTGGCCACAGCAAGCAAGGGATCTTCTGCTACATACACAGGCAGTTTTACAATATCTGAAAGGTATTTGTCTAAACCTCTTATAAGTGCACCTCCACCAGTAAGAACGATACCATTTTCTACGATGTCTCCTGCAAGTCCTGGAGGGGTTAGTTCAAGTACTTGCTTTAGTGCCTCAGCAATCTCTTCTATGGAGTCTTTCATAGCTTCTCTAATATGCTCAGAGGTAATTTCAATGGAAGTAAGGCTTCCTTCTACCTGGTCTCTACCACGCACAGTTGTGCTTAATTCTTCTTTTAGTGGTATGGCTGTACCAATAGAAATTTTAAGTTCTTCTGCAATACGATCACCAATAAGCAGGTTAAAATTTCTTTTAATATACTCAACAATGGCTCGGTCAATATTGTCTCCTGCAACACGTATAGACCTGGAAAGTACAAGACCACCTAGTGAGGTTACACCAATTTCTGTTGTTCCTCCACCAATATCTAAAACAAGGTTACCATTAGGATCTTTTACTGGTATTCCTGCACCAATCGCTGCTGCCATAGGCTCTTCTATAAGATACACGTAACGCGCGCCAGCATTTTCAGCTGAGTCTTTTACTGCACGTCGTTCTACTTGTGTTAAGCCATAAGGCACACAAATGATAATACGAGGAGAAAAAAAGCTTTTTCTTTTGTGCGCTTTTTCTATGAAATAACGGATCATCATTTCTGTTACTTCAAAATCAGCGATAACGCCATCTTTCATAGGGCGAATTGCTTTAATGTTCCCTGGTGTTTTACCTACCATATCTTTTGCTTCTTGACCAACAGCTAAAATACGCTGTTGTCCATGTTTGTCATACTGAATGGCAACCACAGAAGGTTCATTGATGCAAATACCTTGACCTTTTACAAGTACAAGTGTATTTGCAGTCCCTAGGTCAATCGCTAAATCGTTGGAAAATATTCCTAATAATTTTTTAAACATCTATCTATCCTTTATGCTAACGTATAGTTACGCTGTTTTTTTATCTTTAATATATAAGGGCAGTGTCCCTACCTCAACCACTTCTTTAGTAATAATTACTTTATATCCGCTAAGCTCTGGTAACTCATACATAATGTTAAGTAAAATTTCTTCCATAATAGAACGTAATCCTCTTGCTCCTGTTTTTCTGTCTAAAGCTTTTTGAGCAATGAGCATAAGGGCATCATTCTCAAAAGTAAGTGTCACATTGTCAATTTCAAAAAGTTTTTGATACTGTTTGAGTAAGGAGTTTTTAGGCTCAACTAAAATACGAACCATGTCTTCTTTGCTTATCTCACCTAGTGTTGCTAAGACATGTAAACGTCCTATGAGTTCGGGGATGAGTCCATAACTTACCAAGTCATCTGCTTCTACCAAATGCATGAGGTTCTCTTCTTCTTTTTTAGAACGTTTTGCTTGTCCAAAACCAAGTGTGTTTGCACCCAGTCTTCTTTTGAGTATGTCATTAAGTCCATCAAATGCACCCCCACAGATAAAGAGTATATTTGAAGTGTCTATTTGAATAAAGTCTTGGTTGGGATGTTTACGTCCACCTTTTGGTGGAATATTTACAATAGAGCCTTCTATGAGCTTTAGCAGCGCTTGTTGTACACCCTCACCAGAGACATCACGCGTAATAGAACGATTTTCACCCATACGTGCAATTTTGTCTACTTCGTCTATAAAGACAATGCCTTGTTCTGCACGTACAGGGTCACCATCTGCGGCCATAAGGAGCTTGGTTAAGATGTTCTCGACATCTTCACCTACATATCCAGCTTCAGTAAGATTAGTTGCATCTGCAATGGCAATAGGCACATTTAGGAACCTAGCGATGGTTTGGGCTAAAAGTGTTTTACCTGACCCCGTTGGACCTATGAGCAATACATTTGATTTTGATATTTGTGTGTCATCCTCGGGAATATCTTTAAAGATACGTTTATAGTGGTTGTAAACAGCTACACAAAGTGTTTTTTTCGCTTGTTCTTGACCTATTACATATTCAGACAACATACTGTTTATCTCTTTTGGTGTGTAGAGGGTATGGGTACCTAGTTCTGCTTGACTTTGTGCTAATTCTTCTTCTCCAAAGAGAATTTTATAGGCAGATACAACGCAGTTTGAACAGATATAGGCACTGTCTCCAGCTATAAGAGGATTTTCTTCACTCTCGTGCGTAGCACAAAAGCTACATTCTTTACTTGACATTGATGTTCCTTATATGATGAAGTATCATGTTATTTGGTCCTTGTAAAAGGAATGCCTCTTTTTGAGGACTTAATAAATTGACAAAGCTTTTTTACTTTATCCGATTTGCTTGATTCAAGAAGTTTTTCTGCCATATTTTGCAGTGGATTTCCTTCTTTAAAAAGTGCTTTATAGGCAGATTTTAGTGCACTAATCTCTTCTCTTTCAATCTGTCTTCTTATACCCGTAAGATTTAAACCACGTAAAACTGCGCGGTTTCCTTCAGCCAGACAAAAAGGTGGAATGTCTTGCGAGAGTGCAGAAGCACCACCAATCATAGCATAATCACCAATATGTACAAACTGGTGTATGGGTGTAAGCCCACCAATGACTACATGATTACCAAGCTCAACATGTCCAGCAAGCGTTGCACCATTGGCTAAGATACAATGGTCACCAAGAATGACATCATGTCCTAAGTGTACATAGCCCATGAGTAGGTTTTTATTGCCAATTTTAGTGACAGAACCACCATCTTTGGTTCCAGGGTTGAGTAGGGTGAACTCTCTTATGGTATTGTTATCACCAATGATAAGTTCTACATCTTCCCTGTCAAATTTTAAATCTTGAGGGATGGTTCCTATAGCAGAGTGAGAGAAGATACGGTTGTTTTTTCCAATAGTTGTTTTCCCTTCTATGACAGCGTGAGATGCCACAGAAGTATTGTCACCTATTCTGACCTGTGCAGCGATATAGGCAAAGGGTCCAACAGAAACATTTTCACCAAGTATAGCACCATCTTCGATAATAGCTGTGGGGTGGATTAAAGACATCAATTGACCTATTTATCTATAATCATAGCTTTAAGTTCAGCCTGTGCAACCACTTTGTCATCTACATAGGCTTTTGCTTCAAGTTGCCAAACTGGACCTTTTTGTTTCATCACAGAGATTTTATATACAAGTTGGTCACCTGGTGTTACAGGTATACGAAATTTTGCCTTATCTATGCTCATAAAATAAACCACTTTATTTGCTATCTCTTCTTGTGTAATATTGTTCATACTTTTAAAAGCAAGTACACCACCAGCTTGCGCCATACCCTCAAGTATCATCACCCCAGGGTATATAGGGTGATCTGGAAAATGCCCTTGAAATATAGGTTCAGAAATAGAAATATTTTTAAAACCTTCTATAGATTTGCCAGGAGTAAGTGCTGTGATTCTGTCTACAAGTAAAAATGGATATCTGTGAGGTAATATATTTTGAATGTCTACGACGTTATAAAGCATGTAAGAAAACCTTTTTATTATAATTCTCTTATTTTACCTAAGAGTTGGTAAAAAGTGGATTACTTGTACTTTTTACAGTGGGATTAAAACTTCTCTAACATCACTGTAGGTTTTGCTTTGACAAAGTATTTCTATTTTGTTTTCAGGTATATTTTCGATAACAAGTATAATGGAGATGTCATAAGGAGTTGCTCCCAGTTTTGCACGTAATTCAATCTCTTTAGCAAAAGAAGGAGGAGCATACATAAGCTCTATAATTGTCGTATAGTGAGTATCTGCTAAATGGTTATAGTGTGCTAAGGTGATGAAACGTACCTCATCACGATTCATGTGATGAATCTCCCCAATATTATATTCTATTTTCCCTCTGCTATACTCACCTCTAAGTGTAGAATAAGGTAGAAAATGTACAGGCACAACTTTTTTACGTATACGTACAAGCCCCATTTTTAAACGCCAGTTTAAAAAGCGTTGTTTAATGATTTTATGAGGCACATCATTCTCTTCCATTTTCCAACGTTTCTCATACATTTCTATGCGTTCTTCTATGGACTCTGGTTGTATTTGTCTTGACAGTGGTACAAAAAGTTCGTCTGCCAATTTCTTTTGCTGATTTCTTTGTATATTTAAAGCAAACATACATCCACAGTAGTCTTGACGATAAAGAGAGTCTTTTTTTGCCAATATATTTTGTTCTTGTGTGCCTAAAGCTTTTCTGTAGTCAGGGGCAAGGAAAGAAATACCCAAGGATTTACCTAAAGCATCTCCTGCACTTTTGAGTTGTTCTAGTGATTTTTTAGGGCTTGTAAGTAGAGTAGAGGTGTAGCTAGACTCTCCAAGTTCTTTGGCTTTTTGTGCAGATACTTCAAAACGTCTGTCAAAACAGATACCACAGCGTTCACCTTTTTCAGGTTCATCTTCAAAACCTTTAACGAGGTCTAACCATTTGTCCACATCATACTCACCCTCAATGAGGTCAATACCTAACATTTTACATGAACGTTTTACATCTAGTAGTCTTAGGTAGTATTCGGAGTAGGGATGTATGTTCGGGTCATAAAAAAATCCTGTGAGCTTTTCATCTGGATATTCTTTTTGTAGTTTTTGTAAAAAATAGTGGCTGTCTACAGAACAGCAGATATGTACAAGCATTTTATTCCATTATTATTGTTGCAACATTTTTGGAGCTTCCATGACCCAAATATGCTTTTAATTCTTCTGCTTTTTTGGCGAAAATTACTTTGTCTGTATTGTAATATTCTGCTAGTAAATTGTCAACCGTGACTTCTTCCTGGAGTAGTTCCTTGTGTAGTATAGTGTTATTGTACTTGGTCAATATGACATTGGCAAGTCCCACCTGTTTGATACCTAAGATTTTTGTACCCATGAAGAAGTCCACTTTTTTAGCAATGTAAGCCAAAGTAAAAGCTGTGCCTATGAGGGCAGCTTCAAGTGTGGCAGTACCTGAACAAATAAAAGCAAACTCTGAACGTTTAAGTGCTTCATGCGTATTTCTAACAATATCAAATTCTCGGTTACCTTTATAGAGCTTTGCTATTTTATTTCTAGAAAATGATGGGGGGATAACCAAAATAGGGCGTATGTCATTGCCTAGTTTACGCCTAAGTTCTAAGAAAATAGGCATTAAACGTGTAATTTCAGACTTACGTGAGCCTGGCATAAAAGTAATGATATTCTTCGTTTGAGACTCATCTCTATGTACATTTATTTCATCTAATAATGGGTGCCCAACATACTGTACCCTACCTTCTGTATAGTAGTCTAGCTCAAAAGGCAGTATACCTAAGAGTTTGTCGCAGTACTGTTCTAATTTTATGGCACGTTTAGGTCGGCTAGCCCATATTTGTGGAAGTATGTAATAGATAATCTCTTTGTCGGGGTATTTCTCTTTTAACTTTTTAGCCAATGGCAAGTTAAAGGCTGAAGAGTCCATTAGTAGTACTTTATCCGCATATTTGGCAAGTTCCACCATTTCATCTGCCACTTTTAAAAACCAGCGTAATTTCTTTATGGCATCTATCACACCCATAATCGCCATTTCAGATATATCGTACAAAGGTTTTCCAGATTCTATACTTTTATCAAATATACCTATGAGTTCTACATAATTTGTATGTTTGAGTACTTCTTTTAGGTGTAGATTAGAAGAAGGTTCAAGAGCTGAGACTAGGAGTTTCATAGGGTAATAGCTCCTGCAATTAAAAATGAAAGTGAAGCCAAAACTCCGCCTATTAAGGCATAGGGCAATTGCGTACGTACATGATTAATATGATCGCACTCTGCTGCCATGGAGGAGATGATGGTGGTATCAGATATGGGAGAAGCATGGTCTCCAAAGATTCCTCCAGAGATGACTGCCGCGATAACTAGAGGGATGAGTAGATCCATAGTTGCACCTAATGCTAAAGCTATAGGCATCATAATGGAAAAAGTCCCCCAACTAGTACCTGTCGAAAATGCTGTGATACTTGAAACCCAAAAAACAAGAAGAGGAATAATTATAGGAGATATATTGCCACTTAGGAGATCTGCTAAGTATTTGGCTGTGCCTAAGTCACCTATGACTTTACCTATGAGTAGGGCAAAGACCATGATCATTCCTACTGGTATCATTTCCCCTATCCCTTCATAAAGTCCTTTGAAGTACTTCTTGTGGCTAAGTGCTTTGGTAGGTACATAATAGAGGTACATAAAGAGTAGGGTAACAATGACTGCATAGTAAATAGAAGTAGATCCAGATCCCTTAAAGATGTCTCCATCACCAGTAAAATATAAGCCTATAGGTACCATTAATACAAGTATTAAAATGGGTAAAATCATTTTGTACGGTGATGCATTTATTATAGATTCATCATATGTTGTAATATATTCTACAGGGTAAGTATGTCGCATAGGTCCAATATTAATATTTAAAAATATAACACCTAAAACAATGACCAAAGTAATAATAGCATAGAAGTTATAGGGAATAGACGCTATGAGCAAAGAAACACCATCACCAGAGATGACCTGAGAGTCTATGGCTGCAACAATAAGACCTAAAAGCAAAGCACCCCAAGCGTTGAGTGGGATGAGTGAACAAATGGGTGCAGAGGTAGAGTCACAAATATATGCAAGTTTTTCCCTGCTTATGCCATTTTTATCACAAAGGGGTTTTGCAATGGTACCAGCTACAAGTGCTGTAATAGATGATTCAATAAAGATGATAACACCAATAACATAAGCAAGCATCATTGCTCCTATTGGAGAGTCTATTTTCTTTGATTTTTGGCTTAGGTACACAACAAAACCCTCTACCGCACCGGAGAGAGTAAGTAGTCTTATAATAGCACCAACCAAGATGATAAAAAGAAGCGTTTTGACTATCCATCCTTCAGCGAATAATGCAATAATCCCATCAAAAAGTGCTACAAAAGCACTAAGTGGGTTGTAGCTATTTAAGACTAAAAAACCTGCAAAAATACCACCCATTAAAGAGACTATAACATCTTTGGTTATAATGGCTAGAATGATGGTTAGTAGTGGGATGAGTATTGAGATGATGCCGTATTCCATGAGAAACCTAATGATTTTATAGAAGGATTATAACACAATGCACAAGTTTTTTACACTCTGTTTGCTTTTAACCTTAGGACTGTTGGCACAAATACCTGATAACAAACAACTCATAGTAGTTACAACAAAAAATTGGTCTACCCCTAATGGAAAGTTACAACGTTACGAAAAAAGGGGAAGTGCTTGGCAGAAGATAGGCAAAAATATAGACATAAAACTAGGACGTAATGGTCTAGGTTGGGGCATAGGCTTACATAATATACCTAAAGATGCCAAAATCATCAAAAAAGAGGGAGATGGCAAAGCCCCTGCTGGTATCTTCTCTCTTAAACAAGCATTTGGCTATTTTCCTTTTTCTGTAGATTACCCCTATAATGTCTATAAAAGTACAGACCACTGTGTAGATGATGCAAACGCTAAACTTTATAACAAAATAGTAGACAGTAAAAAACTAAAAAGTGACTATAAAAGTTTTGAATATATGCGTTTCCCAAAAGACTACTATAAATATGGCATTGTTGTGAACCATAATCATATAGATGAAGCAGGAGCTAAAAAAGGTGCAGGCTCATGCATATTTATGCACATCAAAAAAGTACCAACAGCAGGCTGTACTGTGATGGATGAAAATGAGATGAAAGAGATTATTAAGTGGTTAGATGTAAAAAGTAATCCTTTGTTGCTACAGGGGACTGTTGAGGTTGTGGGTAGATTGTTGAAGAAAATTTGGTAGTAATTCCAACAACCTTTTCTTTTAGCTGTTGTTATAAAAAACATAAAAATATGTCAATTTGACATATTTTTATGGCTACAATCAAACTTTTGATATACTTAGACCAAGAAAACAGTAAAGGTGTGAAGATGATTGTAGGCATAGAAGGAACAGTAGAGCGAAAAGAGCCAACATTTGTACATGTGAATGTACATGGGCTTATTTATGAAGTACAAGTATCTATTAACACTTCAAACAGTATAGAAGCACAAAAAACAAAACTTTTTGTCACGCAAGTCATACGTGAAGATGCCGATTTACTGTTTGGCTTTATGGACTTAAATGAAAAAAAGATGTTCGATACCGTCCTTAAAATAAATGGTGTGGGTCCAAAAGTAGGGCTTGCCATTTGCTCTACTTTTACACCTAAAACCTTTGCTAAAGTTCTGGCTTCTAAAGATGTGTCCATGCTTAAACGCGTCCCTGGCATAGGACCTAAAGCTGCAAGCCGAATTTTAGTAGAATTGGTAGACTTTATAGTAGATGGTAATGAAGAGAGTAAAGATGCAGGTGCATTGAGTGAAGCTATTATGGCACTGGAGAGTTTAGGATTTAAAAAAGATGCCATTCAAAAAGTACTTTCGGGGTGCATTGGAGATACCAGTACCTTAGTAAAAGCAGGTTTGAAGAAGCTACAAAGGCTATAGCCCTAACACTCAAGAACAGTTAATAACTCTTTTTGCAAAAACAAATGTTTTAGCATAACTTCCATGCATTAAAGGAGAGATGATGATACCTTTCTTTTTAGAAGCAGCATGGATAAACTCTCCATTACCCATGTAAATACCTACATGGGTAATGGGGATGCCACGTTTTTTGTCAGTAAGGAAAAAGAGTAGATCACCTTTTTTTAAATCTTCTAGGGCTACATCTTGACCTTTTTTAGATTGTGCCCATGCCGTACGAGGAAGAGAAATATTGTTTTTATTGTACAGGTATTGGACGTATCCTGAACAGTCAAAACCTTTAGGTGTGGTACCTCCCCAAATATAACGCCCCCCTTTAAACATTTTGGCATCAGCTAAAAGCTTTTGTCTGTCACTTTGGGAAATATGGTATGTTTTTCCTGCTTTTTGGGCTGTGACTTGTGCATTGAAGATGCGTTTTGCTCTTAAACGAGCAGCCTTTGCCATGCGTGCAAGATTTGCATCTCGATTTAGTTCATCATAGATGGCTTGAAGAGAGTATTCTGTTGTTTTTTGATTGAGACAGGCATTGTAAGTAGGTTTCATTTCTTTGGATTTAAATACATTACCTTTTTTATCGGTAATAGTAAAAAGACTGGCATGTGTAAGTGAACAGATACATAAAAGTGAAAATAGTGCTTTCAATGACAGTCCTAATCCAAGGTTTTCATAACTATAGCACAAATAGTATGAATAGGATATAATACTTTTAATGAAAAATAAAATGATTATTATAGGTGGGGGAGCAAGTGCGTTGATGCTGGCTTCTTTGTTACCCAGGCAGACTGCGACTATTATAGAATCAAATCCTACATTGGGTGCAAAAATACTTGTTTCAGGTGGAGGTAAATGCAATATTACCAATGCAAACATGGGAACAAAATACTTTTTAGGTGATGAGGACTTTCTACAAGACCCTTTGAAAAAATTTAATGAAAAAGCACTATTACGATGGCTTGAAAGACAGCAGTTGTCACCCGTACTTAGAAAAGAAACGCAATATTTCTGTAAAGACTCAGCTAAAGAGTTGTTAAATGTTTTTTTGAAAGAGAGTAAAAAACAAACACTATGTTTAAATGAAAATGTTATTGAAGTGGCAAAACGTGAAAATATATTTTATGTAAAAACAGATAAAAAAACCTATACAGCCTCTGCTGTGGTAGTAGCTTCTGGTGGTCTTTCTTTTCCTAAACTTGGGGCAAGTAGCATAGGGTATGAGATTGCAGCATCTTTTGGACACAGTATTGTGAAAACTGCAGCTGCTTTAGTAGGATTTACAGTACAAAAAGAACAATTTTTTTTCAAGGAACTCTCGGGGGTTTCAACAGAGGTACACATAAAGGTAAATGATAATGTGTGTGAAGGTGCCTTACTTTTTGCCCATAAAGGTTTGAGTGGACCTGCTGTCCTTGATGCTTCACTTTACTGGGGAAAAGGGAAAATTACTATAGACTTTTTACCCAATTTCTCTTGGAAAGACTTAAGATGTAGTAAAAAGCAGATATCGTCACTTTTACCTATGCCAAAGCGTGTTACTAAGGCATTTTTGATACAATTAGCGCTAGACGATAAACCATACAATCAACTTAGTACGCAAGAGCTTGAAGTGCTTAAAACTTTAAGTTACTATAGTTTTTCTCCAGCAGGAACATTTGGCTACTCAAAAGCTGAAGTTACCAAAGGTGGAGTAGATACTTCAGAAGTAGACAGTTTGACGATGATGAGTAAAAAAGTAGAAGGACTTTACTTTATAGGAGAGGTTTTAGATGTTACGGGGAGACTTGGGGGATACAACTTTCAATGGGCATTTTCATCTGCTTATGCTTGTGCAAAATATATGCATCGTTAAATAAAAATTTTTAACAATAAGGGCTAACATGAAAATTAAAATATTATTAGCAACAGTACTGGCAATGATGTTGAGTGCTTGTGTTGGCTTGCAAGATTCAGAAGGTTGGCATTCATCACAAAAAAGTGAGTTTTTAAAGATACTTGAAACAGACAAGTATGCATCAATCTGTAATCAGCAAAACTTGTATGCACAGGTCAAAGCAACAAAGAATTCAAAATTAATGAGCAGATTACTTTTAAATTATACGAAGAACCTTGCCAATGGGTGTATTGTTGACCCGTCACTATGGGTAACAAGAAATGGGAAGCGTGTTAGATCTTTTGGTACTTATAAGAAAAAAGTAAATGATGCAAACATTAAAAGACAGTTAAAAGCAGGGCAAAGCATAGAGAATATACTCAAACCTTACGTACCTGGGTACAGACAGTTCTTTGCACTTATTACACATTACAATGCTATGCAAGACACCGTAAAGAAACATAAAATTCGCTTAAACATAGAAAGGGTAAAGTTAATGAAGCCAGGTCTTGGTGATACTTATGCCCTTATAAATATACCTGAGTACAAAATACGTATTATAGAAGATGATAAAACTAAGGTTGATATGAAAGTAGTTGTGGGCAAGACAAAACATAAAACACCAATCTTTTCTGAAGATCTTCAATATATCACGATAAATCCAGCATGGAATGTACCTGATAGCATTGCAAGAAATGAAATTATACCTAAGACACTAAAAAACCCAGGCTATTTAAGAGCACATCGTCTGGTTATTCGTAGAGACTATAACCTTAAATCACCAGCATTAAGTTTCAATTCTGTCAATCCGAGAGCCTATGTAGGTGGACATGGATCTGTGCCGTTTAAGTTTATAGAGGTGCCATCCAATCGCAATGCTTTGGGACGAGTGAAGTTTATTTTTCCTAATCATCACTCTGTGTATATGCATGACACCCCTTCAAAATATCTTTTTAAGAGAAGCAAACGTGCCTATAGTCATGGTTGTGTGAGGCTTGAAAAACCACACTATATGTTGGAATACATATCTAAAAACTATACGGAACATGAATTTAATGATGTAAAAGCAAAACATAAGAGTATGAAAACCCATTACCTTAAGATTACGAAACGTCTTCCTGTGCATACGGCATACTTGACTACTTACGTAGATGAGAGAGGTGCTTTATTATCATTCCATGATACTTATGGCTTTGACAAGCAACATAAACTTAATTTTAAATAAGTACCTCTTTTTCTTTCTTTATATACTTTTTTACCTTTCTTCTGCTGTAAAAAAAGAGAGTATAATAATACCCAATTTAATTTTTCTGATACAATGTAGTATGAGGTTTTGATATTTAAGATTTAAGGAGAAATT
>CAZEUM010000018.1:0-12397 GCA_964514765.1 uncultured Sulfurovum sp. | reverse complement strand
GTTTTAAAAATATTGTAAAAATATGTCATATTGTCATATTTTATAAAGACCTTATGAGATGTCCACTTTAGAGATACTTTTTAAAATACCCTTTTAATTCTTCTTCTTGTTTTTCATCCATGGCTCTCAGTGGTATAACATTAAATTGGTAAGAATTGCTATAAAGAAGATAATATTTGTCATTTTTCTTCCATTTTGTGAAGGCATCCCAAGGAAGTGTTTTTGTATTGTTCATTTTATTTTCTTTAATGCCTTTACCTGAAATATGTAATGTCACTTCATTTGAAAGCAATGTACTATTTTTATAAATCTTTTTTGCTTGATAGGCAATAATCATACGTGTAAAGAGAATGTAAAAAGAGAGTGCAAAAAAAGTCATAAGAATGTTATTTATAACCTCTTGTGTATTTGAGAAGTCTGTACCAACCAACATCATAAAGGTAGCCATACCTATAAAAACAGCTACTAGAATAGGTCTTTTGCCTGTTTTGTAGTGAAAGTTTGCTGCTTCTTGGTATTCGTTGAGGGTTAGTTGGTAATGAATGTTCATTTTTTTGACCTTGTTTTGAGTGGGAGATAGGTTTATTATAGCAAAAAACTAATCTTCTATTAATTCATCTTTGTTGTCTTTAAGTGTATAAATGTATGTTTTAACATCAAGTTCATCATAACGCTCTACGCTTACAGGTGTACGCACAAACTCTTCCCCTTCAAATTCATCAAGATATTCCCAATTGTCTTCTAAGTTGTGAGAGTAAAATAAAAAACCGTGTACTGTATCACCTTTCGTGTCTAATTTTATCCCTGGGTAACCCATGGAGGCTGACCATCCAGCTGCAATGAGTTCACCCGTGACCGTAGCAGGTATAAATTTACCTACTATATTTTCTAAGACATGCCCGTTTGGGCAGTTTTGCATGAGTGTACCGTAGACGAAAAGAGTATCCATATTTTCCTAACCTTATAAATCTTTTTGGCATTATAAAGTAAAACACACTAAAATACCATAAAGGATTTTTATGGCGTACGATTTACAAGACAAATTGGTGATAGCTATCTCCTCTCGAGCACTTTTTGATTTAGAAGAGGAGAATGCTATTTTTGACAAAGAAGGTTTAGAATCTTATTATAGTCATCAACTTGAAAATTTGGATAGTCCTCTCTCTCGTGGTTCTGTTTTTAGGTTTGTTCAAAATCTTCTTTCTATTAATAAAAAGTTCGACAACAAACTCATAGAAGTCATCATACTCTCACGAAACAACGCTGTTACAGGACTACGCATAGGACGTTCCATAGAATACTATGCCTTAGACATAGAACGTGCAGGTTGGACAGCAGGTACGCCAGTAGCCCGTTACCTCGAAGCTTTTAAGGTTGACCTCTTTCTTTCTGTACATACACCTGATGTAGAAGAAGCAGTTAAAACTGGTGTGGCAGCTGCTACCATACTTCCGCATACCCCCATAAGTTCAGATGAATCTGACATGGTCAAAATTGCTTTTGATGGGGACGCAGTCATTTTTGGAGATGAGAGTGAAAAAGTCTACCAAAAAGGAGGTCTTAATGCTTTCATAGCCCATGAACGTGAAAATGCCAAAAATCCATTGAGTAAAGGCCCCTTTTTTAAGTTTTTAAAAATAATCTCAGAGATACAAAATAGGTTTCCTATGGAATCTTCGCCTATACGAACAGCACTTGTGACAGCTAGAAGTTTTTCTACTCAGGAACGTGTGCTTGGTACTTTAGAAGGTTGGGGTGTGCGTGTAGATGAAGCTTTTTTTCAAGGTGGTGTACAAAAGCATGAAGTCATTAAAGCCTTTGGTGCAGACATCTTTTTTGATGATCAAGATGTGCATCTGGAATATACTTCAAAAGAAACCCCTTCTGCAAAAGTACCTTAGAAACACCAATTAATGTGCTTTATTTTTGTTTTAAATAAAAGTCACGTTTAAAAGCTTCAAATCTTTTATCTAAAATAGCTTCTCTCATTTGCTGCATAAGATGCAGGTAATAATATAGGTTATGAATAGTTCCTAGTCTAAAATAGGTAATTTCTTTGGCACGATAAAGGTGACGAAGATAAGCACGTGAGTATGTTTTACAGACCATACATTCACATTCTGGGTCTATGGGTCCTTCATCTGTTGTGTACATGGCTTTTTTAATGTTTACTCTACCAAATGAAGTAAAAAGTGTGCCGTTTCTTGCATTTCTTGTAGGCATGACACAGTCAAACATATCGATGCCACGTGCCACATTTTCTACTAAGTCTTCAGGATTGCCCACCCCCATAAGATAACGGGGTTTATCTTTGGGCATAAACTGTGTGGTCCACTCTACGGTGTCATACATGTCTTGATTTGCCTCTCCTACACTTAGTCCTCCTATGGCAAAACCATCATAATCCATAGCACAAAGCTCTTTGGCTGATTTTTCACGAAAAGCATTGTCAGTACCCCCTTGGATAATGGCAAAGATATTTTGATTTACACCTACACCCTCGGATTGTTTTTGCCTAAAGTAGTCAATAGATTCTTGTGCCCAACGTGTGGTGCGGTCTATGCTTGAAGCGATGCGTTCTTGTGTAGCTGGAAGCGCAACAAGGTCATCGAGTATCATCATAATATCTGAGCCTAGATTGTGTTGAATGTCTATGACTTTTTTAGGTGTAAAATAGTGTTTAGAGCCATCTACATGAGAAGCAAAAGTAATGCCTCCTTCATCTATTTTTACATTCTTTGAAAGAGAAAAGGCTTGAAATCCACCAGAGTCTGTTAGAAAACTTTTAGGGTATTTTGTGAAGCCATGTAATCCTCCCATCTTAGCCACCACATCATCTCCTGGACGTATATACATATGGTAGGTATTGGCAAGAATGATCTCTGGTTGAATAAAGTTTTCTAAATCCATGGCATCTAAGGCCTTGACTGCACCTACTGTACCAACGGGCATAAAGACAGGGGTCTGTATAGTAGAATGGACGGTTTTTATGGTACAGGCTCTTGCATGAGCATCTGTTTTATCTATCTGAAATTGCATTGTGTTATAATGTCCTCTTAAAAATAATTGGGCAATTATACCCAAATCTAATAGGGCATAAATGAAAAATATTCTCATTTTGGCAAGTGGTAGTATTGCTAAACATTTTATCGAATTTGTAAGTAAAAATAGGGTTGCTGAAAACCAATATCATATTACCTGTGATAAATCAGAAATTAACCTTTTCAAAATGGGGAAGAACATCACGCTTATTCATGAAGATCCTACAAGTTTTTATAAGCTTGGACGGATTATGGCAGCTATGAAATTTACCAATATTTTTATTGTGATGGAAGAAATAGAAGATGTCCGTTATGTACTTAAAAATATTGCGCTTATAAAACAAAAGGCAAGGATAGTCCTCGTTAATCAATGGGAAGATAAAGAGATAGGAAAAAAATATGAAAACATAACTATTGTACACAGTGCAGGACTTGTCGCTACACACTTGTATGACCAACTCCCAAATGTACCTCTTGTTGCACAAAATGTAGGGCTTGGACGTGGTGAAATCATGGAAGTACATATACCTTTTGGAAGTTCTTATGCCTACAGACACATAGGTTCCATCCGTCAGAACAAATGGAAAATAGCAGCACTTTACCGTGACGAGAAACAAATTCTTCCTACAGCTGCAACCATGATACGTCCAAATGATACCTTGCTTATTTTGGGAAAGCCTATTGTACTTGATGGGGTCTATAGAACTATCAACAGAAGAGTAGGACTTTTTCCTGAACCTTTTGGTAAAAATATTTATCTTATATTGGATTTTAGGCATGATCAAAAGAATGCCTTAATATACCTTAAAGAAAGTATATTTTTAAGAGAAAAACTAGAAGACAAAGTACTTTTTGTACGTATACTTTATCCCAATGATTTTGACCTTATTAATATACTAAAAACCTTTGAATCTCCAGAAGTTACTTTTTCTATTTCTTATAAAAATGAAGGAATAAAAGAGATTATTGAATACGATATTTATGAACAACATATTGGACTTATTATCAACAGTATCCCTAGCTTTGAAGCAGAAAACTTGAAAGATATATTGTATGACTTGAAAAAATTAGTCTATCTATTTGGAGATGAGCCTCTCTATAAAATTAATAAGACTATTGTACTTATGAGTGAAAAAGAAAAAATGGAGTCCATCGCTTCTACTGCCTTTGATATATCTGATATACTTGGTGTTGAACTGCTACTTGCTGACTTTGACCCTGAGGGTGAATTTGGAAGTAGAAAAATGATTATTGAACATTATGAAACATTGACACATATATTTAACATAGAAATGGAAATTGAACAAAAAGTTGCCAATCCTATACGTGAACTATCAAAGATGAAGGGCATACTGCAAGTGGCACCTTTTGAAAAATATCTCAATACGGATAGTTATAAAAAATTAATTTCTTCAAAAATTCAAGATTTTCTTCTTACTACTACAAGACATCCAAAACTCCTTGTTCCTTTTGCACCCTCAGAGGTATAAACGAATACTGAACTGTAAGAATTAAAGCTTAGCTTAATAGCTCTTTAATCTAAATAAGATAGAATAAAACCAATTACAACGCCAAGGTTTTAAGAGATGATTGTTCCTATAGTTTTAGCACAGACGCAAACCGTTACCTATGACATCAGTATTGATGCTTTACCTGCACTTCATTTTGATACAAATGTTGTGATAGTTACAAACCCTACAGTAGCAGGCTATCATCTTGAAAAACTACTTTCCTGTGTCACTGCCACCCAGCTTAACGTGGTTAGTATACCTGATGGGGAAGGTTATAAAACACTTGAAACTGTGGAAAACATACTCAATGAATGTTTTGAATATAAACTTGACAGGAAGTCCTTACTTATTGCCTTTGGTGGTGGTGTGATTGGTGATATGACAGGATTTACAGCTTCATTGTACCAAAGAGGTATTGATTTTATACAAATTCCTACAACATTGCTTTCTCAAGTAGATGCATCTGTAGGTGGGAAGACGGGTGTAAATAACAAGTATGGTAAAAACCTTATAGGGGCTTTTTATCAGCCTAAAGCTGTATATATTGACCCCTTATTTTTGAAAACATTGCCTCCTAGAGAGTTCGCAGCAGGTATCTCAGAGATAGTTAAGATGGCTGTTATGTTTGATAAGTCTTATTTTAAATTCCTTCAGTCTGCTGATTTTACAAATGAAGAAACACTAAAAATTGTCATAAAGAAGAGTGTAGAGCTTAAAGCTTGGGTTGTTAATCAAGATGAAAAAGAAGCTGGTATTCGTGCTGTACTAAACTATGGGCATACTTTTGGACATGTAGTTGAAAATGAAACAAACTATAGCACTTACTTGCATGGTGAAGCAGTAGCCATAGGCATAGTCATGGCAAATGCTTTGGCAGTAGAATTAGGACTATTTACGCAAGAAGAAGCAAATGAAGTGAAGTCTTTGTTAGAAAAATCATATTTGCCTACTGGCTATGTCATTAGAGATGTAGATGATTTTTATGAGCATTTCTTTTTAGACAAAAAGTCTGAAAAAGGAAGCATCAAATTTATTTTACCTCAAGGTATGGGGAATCATACGATGTTGTCAAATATTGATGTGATAAGGGTTAAAAAAGTACTTAGTCAATTTGGGGAGAGATAAATGAAACTTAGATATGTTTTCATAGCCTTTACGGTATTGTATGCTTCAAGTGCATTTGCTGAGGTAAAATTAAATAAAAATGTAAGCACAGAGCCTAGCCAAGCAGAAATACGCAAGGAAAATAAAACAGCTATACTCTTAGCACAAAAAGATGAACTTGAAAAAAAACTTTTAAAAAACAATATATGGTCTAAAATTTATAGTAATTACCATACCTATAATGAAGTTAAATTTGCAGCAAAAGAATTGCGTGCAAAGATTTTACGTTTAGAAAATTTTAAACAATTAACAAGGAAACAAAAAAAATTCTTAAGAAATTATAAAAGAGAAGAGGTAACACTACTAGATAAACTGCAACTACTAAAAGAGTATGCAAAAGATCCATTTAAACAATTTCTTACACCCCCAAACATTGAAAAAGTACCAAATGTAGGGAATCCTCTTGCTATAATAGGCGCACTTTCTTATAAAGAAAAATTGCGTTCTGACCGACGTCTTTATGATGATCGTTATAGTTCTTTGCAACATATCTTTAAAAAGTTTAAAGACAAAGAAACACTGATTAAAGAACTTATAAAATTAGACCCTCAAAACAAAAACTATTTGGAGCAACTAGCAGATACAAAAGACCAAATAAAAACCTTTGAACCTATTATTGAAATATTTAAAACCACACAAAATGTGTACAGTAAAAAAATTGATGAAATTGAACTGAATTTAAGATTAGATGTCGATAGAGAAATTGAAAAATCTATTGAAATAGGTGGAATTATAGTCTTCTTTGTATTTCTTTTATTTCTAATTAAATACCTTGTAAGACGTTATATGTCAGACAATGAACGTTTTTACACCATCAATAAAGCCCTCAACATCTCTTTTATGAGCATACTTATTTTTACACTTCTATTTTCATACATAGAAAATGTCTCCTATCTGGTCACCATATTGGGTTTTGCCTCTGCTGGTATTGCAATTGCTATGAAAGATTGGTTTATGTCTTTGATGGGATGGGCAACCATTGTTATTGGTGGGGCAATTCATGTGGGAGATAGGGTAAAGTTTGTACGCGATGGGGTGGAATATGTAGGAGATATTGTTGATATTTCTATGTTACGTATGACTATGCATGAAGATATTACGTTAACCTCCTATGTGGTCAATAGAAGAGCAGGGCGTATGGTATTTATACCCAATAACTTCATATTTACTGATATGATTTCCAATTATTCTCATGCAGGACTAAAAACAGTATGGGATGGTGTTGATTTTGTGATTACTTTTGACTCAGACATTCAAAAAGCAAACTCCATTGCCAAAGATGTTACACGTAAGTACTCTAAAGGGTATACTGATATCACGAGAAAACAGCTCAACAAACTTAGAAGTAAATATGGTATTCGTAATACCAATGTTGAGCCTCGTATCTTTACGCATATGGATACCTATGGCATTAAAATATCTGCATGGTACCTTACCAACTCTTTTGCAACAATGACATTAAGAAGTACCATAACCATAGAAATTTTAAGACGTATACGCGAAGAAAAAAATATTAATCTTGCCTTTCCTACACAGTCTATTTACATAGATAAACCTGTACCTAAAAAAGAAATACCTAATGAAGATAGTATCTCCCCTATGGAAACAAGCTAATGCAAAAAAAAGTCTATTTTAAAACCTTTGGATGTCGTACAAATCAGTTTGACAGCCAAGTAATGATGTCTAAACTAAGAGATTATACCTTGAGCGATGATGAGCTTAATTCAGATTTTATTGTTGTTAATTCTTGTACGGTGACTAATGGTGCAGATTCTTCTGTACGAAACTACATCTCATCTATGAAACGAAAAAACCCAAATGCTAAAGTAGTCCTTGCAGGTTGTGGTTCTCACTCCAAAGGTGAAAGCCTATTTGCAGATAAAAAAGTGTTTGGTGTCATCGGACATTCAGAAAAAGAAAACATCAATGCTGTACTCAAAAATGAAGAACCTTTTTACCAGATAGGAGACTTGGAGCATATAGACTCTACCATTGTTGAAGAGTTTGTGGGAAAAAGTAGGGCATTTATTAAAATTCAAGAGGGTTGTGACTTTAGGTGTTCATATTGTATCATCCCTTCTGTACGTGGTGATGCACGTTCTCATAAAGAAGAAACTATCTTGGAGCAAATTGAAAAACTTGCATCTAATGGTTTTGGTGAATTCATTTTAACAGGAACTAATGTAGGCTCATACGGACAAGACCACAATACTTCTATGGCAAAACTACTCAAAAAAATGTCAAGGATACGAGGTGTACGACGCATACGCATAGGAAGTCTTGAACCCATACAGATAGATGATGAGTTTATGGAACTGCTTGATGAACCGTGGATGGCAAAACATATGCATATTGCCTTACAGCATACCAGTGATAAAATGCTTAAAATCATGAACAGGCGTAATGACTATAAAACAGACTTTGCACTTTTTCATAAAATAGCCTCAAGAGGGTATGCACTCGGTACAGATTATATTGTTGGACATCCTGGTGAAGATGAAATAGAATGGAATTTAGCCATGCAAAGAGTTAAAGAACTCCCCCTAACGCATGTACATGCTTTTTCTTACTCTAAACGCGACAATACAGCATCTGCTACTATGAAATTAGAAATTAGAGGTAATATTGCCAAAGATAGACACCGTGAGCTAACAACTATTGTAAAAGCTAAAAACTTTACGTTTAGAAAAGAACATACACAAAACCTTGAAGTATTACTCGAAAATGGCAAAGAGGGTGTCTATAGCGGTTTCGACCAGTATTTTAACAAAGTATCGGTTAAAAGTGATGAAGACTTGTCTTCTAATTGGGTATACTTAAATAATGTGGAGGTCGCCAATGAAGGAAACAAAACGCAAATTTAAACCCCCTGTATTGCAGTTAAAAAATATTAAAATTATTGCAGGTTTAGCCATAGTGCTTGTGCTGCTCCTTACCTTTGCTACTTTTAGAGATACAGATAAACTCATTACTCATGAAGAAGCGAACATTCTATATAGTGAAGATAAAATACAAAAAGTGATTGTAGATGCTGACTATATACGATTAAAGACAGTAGATGCAAGTTATAAAATTTATAAAGATGCCATCAATAAAACAGCATTTTTCTCTAAATATCTAGTAGAAGCAAAAGAAAGAAAAGCCTATGCTTATGGGCTCTTCTTTTTGCTTATTATGCTTACTTCTTTTGCCTTTTTACGTCACTTTATGAAAGAAAGTAGGGTAGAACAAATCAAACAGATAAAAGCAACAAGTAAGGCAGGTAATGAAAATCAGAATGAACCTGTAGAAGCATTGACATCAAATGTGACTTTTGAAGATGTTGCAGGTATAAAAGATGTAAAAGAAGAACTCGAAGAGATTATTGATTTTCTTAAAGAACCACAAAAGTACCGTGATCTTGACATACGCTTGCCTAAGGGCGTTTTACTTGTAGGTCCTCCTGGTGTAGGTAAAACACTCATTGCTAAAGCAGTTGCAGGAGAAGCCAATGTACCTTTCTTTTACCAAAGTGGGGCTTCTTTTGTTTATATATATGTAGGTATGGGTGCAAAACGTGTGTCTGAGCTTTTTAAAAAAGCAAAACAGATGGCACCTAGTATCATTTTTATAGATGAGATAGATGCTGTAGGAAAAAGCCGTGGAGAGTCTAGAAATGATGAACGTGAAGCGACGCTAAACCAGCTTTTAACAGAGATGGATGGTTTTGAAGACAGTTCAGGTGTCATCATTATAGGGGCAACCAATAAAGTAGAAATGCTTGATGAAG
The DNA here is from genome assembly GCA_964514765.1 of uncultured Sulfurovum sp. Taxonomy (GTDB): domain Bacteria; phylum Campylobacterota; class Campylobacteria; order Campylobacterales; family Sulfurovaceae; genus Sulfurovum. Next base: position 2,912 of record CAZEUM010000018.1, on the reverse strand, counting down.
CTTTACTTAGGGCAGGACGTTTTGACAGACGTATACATATTTCATTGCCTGATATGGAAGACAGAATAGAAACACTGAAACTTTACCTTGTGCATAAAGCAAATAATGTAAATATAGAAAAGATTGCACGTATGACAGTAGGATTTAACTCTGCCGCACTTGATACACTTACTAACGAAGCAGCTATTTATGCTATGAGAGAAGGACGAAAAGTAGTTGAGACTTCAGACTTTGAAGCAGTTAAAGAAAAAGTCTTACTTGGAAAACGTAAAATACTTTCTTTTAGTGAAGAAGAAAAGGAGATACAGGCAGTCTATCAGGGTGCAAAAGCAGTTGTGGCCACATGGTTAGATGTTGAGTTTGATAAAATTGGCATGGTCAATACTCGTTTACTCATACAAGAGCATGAGATTCTTTCAAAAAGTCAACTACTTTCACGACTTAAGATGTATCTTGCGGGTAGTATAGCGACTAAAATGCACTACAATGAGCAATTTACCAACGCAGCCTCAGATATAGCACAAGCAAGAGAAGTGGTCTCAAAAATTATTTTTGAGTATGCCATGGGCGACAACTACAAAATAAATACACAGCAAGAAGAGGACCTTTTACGTGAATCAGATGCAGAAGTAAATACACTGCTTCAAACACTAGACAAAGCCCTAAAAGAAGTATCTGCATATTTACTTGAACATGAAAATATAACAGCAGAGGAGTGTAGGGTTATTTTGAGGAGGATATTTTAAACATGAAATATTTTAATGGATTTTCCTTAAAAGAAGAAGAAGCATTATTTGATGAGATTTTAGTAAATGATACATTCTGTGTAGCTGGTTTTTCTTATGGCGCACAAGAGGCTTTTGAATATGTGTATCAGAGCCAAAAACGTATTAACAAACTTATACTCCTTTCTCCTGCTTTTTTTCAAACACAAAAAACCTCTTTTGTTCGTACACAAGTTCGTTATTTTGAATCGGACAAAGAAGCATATGTCAAGCAATTTTTAGAAAACGTTTCCTACCCCTCAAAAGTTACGTTACACGCTTATGTAGACACTGGATCAAAAGAAGATCTTGAGGCACTTCTTAGCTATGTATGGGACAAAGATAAACTAAAAGAGGTACAAAGTAGAGGTACGGTTGTTGAAGTCTTTTTTGGTGATAAAGATAAAATTATTGATGCAAAAGAAGCCTTTTGCTTTTTTTCTCCTTTGACTAGGAGTTATTTTTTAAAAGACAGAGGGCATCTATTAATACAAGGGAGTAAATCATGACAAATATAATCATCACAGGGTGTTCTACAGGCATAGGACTAGCCACAGCAATATATTTAAAAGACTTATTTGTTACTGTATATCCTACAGCTAGAGACCCAAAAGATGTAGAGATGCTAAAAGAATTGGGTTTTGAAAATGCTATGCAAGTGGATGTCACAAAGTATGAGCAGATTAGTCAAGTCATAAGTAACGTTATGGCAAAAGAAGGAAAAATAGATGTTTGGTTTAACAATGCTGGTTTTGGACAAGCTGGTGCAGTAGAAGACATCACAACCCCTGCACTAAAAGAGCAGTTTGAAACCAATGTCTTTGGGCTACATGAATGTACACGTCAAATTATCCCTATTATGAGAGCACAAGGTTATGGAAAAATAATACAGCATTCTTCTATACTGGGTCTTGTTTCTCTTTTTGGGCGTGGTGCATACAATGCAAGTAAATATGCCATTGAAGGACTTAGCGACACACTTAGACTGGAACTTATGGACACAAACATTTCAGTATCTCTCTTAAATACAGGTCCGATAACAAGTGACTTTAGAAAAACAGCCATGAAAAAACTACAAGAAAATGTAGATATAGAACATTCTGTCTTTAAAGAAAATTATCTTAAAAATTTAGAAGGCAAGCATAAAAATGTACATTTCAATGAAGAGGCTACTTCTGTAGCCTCTGTGGTTCACAAAATCATTTTATCTAACAAACCAAAGCCACGCTATTATATTACTACTGCTACGTATTTATTGGGATATTTAAAACGTGTGTTTAGCACATCTCTTTTAGACAGGCTTCTTCTAAAAGTAGGTTAATTGTGAATGAATTCATAATATATTTTGTTATAATCATTTAAATATAAATTTAGGCTTACAAATGAATAAAATTAAAATTGGCGTAATTACAACGAGTGACAGAGCATCTGAGGGAATTTATGAAGATATTTCTGGGGTAGCCATTATGGACACGATGAAAGAATATCTTTTAAATGAATGTGAGTATGAGTACAGATGTATTCCTGATGAACAGAGTCTCATTGAGACTACTTTAATTGAACTTTCACGCGATAAAAACTGTGACCTTATTGTCACTACGGGTGGTACAGGACCTAGCATAAGAGATGTGACTACAGAAGCCACAGAAAATGTCTGCCAAAAGCTATTGCCAGGTTTTGGAGAACAGATGAGAGTGGTTAGTCTTCAGTATGTGCCAACAGCTATTCTCTCACGTCAGACAGCAGGTATTTGTAATGGTTCTCTTGTTATAAATCTACCAGGTAAACCAAAATCTATAAAAGAATGTTTAGATGCTGTTTTCCCTGCGGTACCTTACTGCATAGACCTTATAGGTGGTGCTTTCATGGAAGCCAATGAAGAGGTCATAAAAATATTTAGACCTAAAACCAAGTAGGATAGTACAGATAGTATGGATGTAAATTTTATAGAAAAAAAACTAAATGAAATTATTGTAGAACTGGAAAAAGAAGTGATGACTGTGTTAATGGATGAAGCGCTAGATAAGAAACAAACCAACCTCCATATGAAACCACTTACTTCTACAAAAAAGATACTCACCAATGCCCTAGACAGCATCAAAATGGTAGACAGGTTAGGCAGGGAAGAATTAGCTAAATGATGAAAGT
>CAZEUM010000017.1:0-12409 GCA_964514765.1 uncultured Sulfurovum sp. | reverse complement strand
TTCACATCAGCCACATGGTTCTTTACTCTAACTTTCGTCCAAGTAGCAGCCACTTTTCCCTCAGGGTTTATGATAAAGGTAGAACGTACTACACCCATGTATTCTTTACCCATGAACTTTTTAAGTTGCCAAATGCCAAAAAGATTACAAAGCTCTTTTTCTTCATCAGCAAGTAGTGTAATGCCAAGCTCTTTTTTTTCTATAAATTTTCTATGTTTTTTAGGCGAATCAGGACTTACCCCTAAAATGATGGCACCTAAGCCCCTAAAGTCTGGTTCTGCTTCTGTAAAGTCACATGCTTGGGTGGTGCAGCCTGGCGTGTTGTCTTTTGGGTAAAAGTAAAGAACTATCCATTTACCTTTCACATCTCTAAAACATATCTCTTCTTCGTCTTGATTCGCTAGACAAAAGTCTGGTACTGCATTTCCTACTTCTAACATAGTACATCCTTATAATTTTTTAGGTAGTATAACAGAATGAATATAGAAAATGAACATTCCAAAGAAAAACTACTAGCAGACATAGAAAAACTCATCGCTTATGGCAGAAAAGAACCCACCATAAACCCTGACTTCTTAGAATACCTCAGCATAGAAGACCTCATCAACACCAAAGCCAAACTACTTGAACGTGTAGGGAAACTTAGCGATAAAGATAAAGAGTGGTTGGAACAGTTTAAAACCTATGAATAAATTTCTAGTTGTTAGACGCCCCCTAAAGATCTTAAGTGCAGCAAACTATATCAAGCATAACTAAACTTGGAACTATGAAGATACCTCGTACCCTTGGGTCGAGGAGCTTCATTGTAGCTGTTTTTGGATTACCCATGGTTTTTTAGAAGGAACTATTTGTTTTTACTGTGACAGACATCACAGATGGAAAACCTATAAGAAAAATCTAGCACTTTTCCGCATTTCCGACAGGCTTTAGTGAAGAGTCCTTGACGCAAGGAGTTTTCTATGTATGTGTTGAGTCTTACTCTTGCTTGTATGGCTTGTTGTGTGTCCTGAAAGATGTCTGGAAACTTAAAACTTAGCCACAAATAAAGTGATATCTCACGTACCCTATCTTCAGCATTAAGTAACATATCGTTGGTTTGGGCAAAAGCAGGGAGGTCACGAGGTGGGATGTAGAGTACTTGTCCTCCTGCTTCTATCTGTTTGATGTAGCGATGAAAAACAGACTCTATGTAAGCAGAGCTTATACTTGCAGGTGCACAAGAGAGGAAAAAACGTGTTTTCAAATCTAAGTTATATTCGCTTACAATGGTGGCAATTTCTAACATAGAGTCAATGTTCGCTGCTACAAAAGGTCCTTCAAATTCCATGTTGTCTGCAAAAAATGTCAAAATATCCATAATATTATCAGTTTCGAGTATCTCACCTATGAGCATCACATGTTCTAGGCTTGCCATGACGGATACAGGTAATTCAATGTTGGGAAGAGGAGCATGAAAGAGGGAAGTAATGGTAGAAAGTGTGTTTTCTTCTAATGCCCCAACATATCCTTTTTCTTCAAAGCCATAACGTCCTGCACGTCCTGCGATTTGTGAGACTTCTGTAGGTAAAAGTTCTCGTCTACGTAAGCCATCAAACTTGTTATCTTTTGCAAAAAGTAGGGTTTTTATGGGAAGATTCAAGCCCATAGCAATAGCATCGGTGGAAACAAGGATTTGACGCTCTCCCTCTCTAAACCTTCTTGCTTCTTCACGTCGTACTTCAGGCGATAGATTTCCATACACTACTGAAACATCATAACTCTGGGAAAGTTGTTGTTTGAGCGATAGTACATCACGGCGGCTAAATGCCACAATGGCAGTTTGTGGCTTTATGCGTTTTATGGACACAGGTGTTTGCATCATAGTAAGTTCATTTTTTCGTTCAAAATGGATGACTTCCAAATCTTCACCCAAATAAGCACAAAGCTCTTTTACAGAAGCCAAAGCATTAAAAGAACCCGTCAAGATTACTTTTTTAGCCGGTACACCCATGAGTGCATTTGCCCATGCCCATCCTCTGTCGCGGTCAGATATCATTTGTATTTCGTCTATGACACAAATATCTACATCTACAGCGGCATTCATCATCTCAATAGTAGAAGAAATATGGCTAGAGTCTTCATTTATTATTTCTTCTTCACCAGTAATAAGTGAAACAGACACACCTTCACTTTTTAAGTTTTCGTACCCCTCTAAAGCAAGCAAACGTAAGGGTGCAAGGTAATATCCTGTATTAGCTTCTTTTAAGTGCTTAAGTGCTGTGTAGGTTTTTCCCGAATTAGTAGGACCAACATGAAAGACTATTTTACGTTTTAACTCTCTAGCTAGAGGAAAAAGGTTTTTAAAGTCACGAATCGTTTTAGCTAGTAATTCTTCACGTTTTTGTTTGGCGAGTAGGGGTTTGATATATTCTAAAAAATGAAAAAGTATCCGCCTTTTACTCTTTTCTTTAAATTTTAGGGTGCTTGAAGCACGTATTTGAGGTTCCACAAAACGGATAATGAACTCATAAAGTGTATTTTCAGAAATATCTAGCTTTTGACTCTCTTCTTTCATGTCTTCAAGGACATCATTAATGGCTAGTTTAAAGTGTTCTAAAAGTACATCATTAACCCCATTTATATCTTCTTTTATTGGAAGCTCAGCACCTTTCCAAATAAGGCTATAAAGAAAAGGTTTTTCATAAGAAACTGAAGTCGTATAGTAAAGCATAGTGCCAAAAAGGTCATGATTTTTTTCTTTTTCTATAATGATATGCTCTGTACTCTCAAATACTTCGTACTTATCACTAATATTGGTTAGTATCTTTTCAAGTAAGTCAAGAGATATAGGCGCATGATAGAGGTTTTCTTCTGCAGGCATAGACTTAAGTATCTTTTCTGTCACATCATCAGCTAAATAACTGCTCTTATTTGTATTTATATCATTTAAAAAGTGGCTTAATTGTGCTTGTTTTTGAGTAATACTTTCTTCTTTTATTAGATGTAGGTTTTTTATCATTTCATCTTCATTTAATTTAGACATTAGATCCAGTTCAAGAGACTCTGTTTGGCATAAAAGTAATTTGTTAAAATCAATCTCTTTTAGCCTAAAGGTAAAGCTGTGGTAAAAAGACATTTCATTCATGCTGTTAAACTGTACATCAAGCGCTTTTTCTAAGGCATTTAAATTATTTTTTACACGCATGTAGCTTAGTTTATTGCGTATCTTATCGGGGGTTATTTTAGAGTGTTTTGCATTTATAAAAGCTTCTAAAATGATGTTTTCTTCTTGTATGCTATGTTCTATGTTAGAGAGTATGCTAAGTATTTTTCCTACTTTGTCATCCTTATGTTTTTCTCTTTGCCTCGTGTGAGTAGATTTGTGTCCTTGTGTAAGGTAAGAGACTATCATCTCACGTGTACCTGCACCTTTTTCGCTCCATATACGACGCAAAGCACGTACCATATCTTCACGTTCATGAGAGGAGAGGTTTAGCTCTAAAAGCATCACTAATTCTATGAGTTTATCTTCATCAATTGTTGCAATGCCTTCATCGAAAGGTTGCCCATGAAAGTAGTCTCGTATTTTATTGTTAAGTTTTATAAGGTATTTTTTCTTTTTCTTTGCCATCTTTGTAGTATAGCAGAGTAGCTGTTATTTAATTTTAATTTAAGTAAATATATCTAATAATCTATTATATTACTGCAACAAGTAAACATATAAAGGAAAAGTATGCCTACAACACATCCCATTATTAAAGATTTACTTTGGAGATATACAAGTAAAAAGTATGACGCAAAAAGACGCATAGACAAAATAGAATTAGATGTTTTTTATGAAGCATTACGTTTATCTGCATCGTCCATAAATTCTCAACCTTGGCATTTTGTGGTCATAGAAAGTGCCAAAGCAAGACAAAGAATGGCAAAAACCTTTGCACATAAATATCAGTTCAATTTAGCACATATTTCTGACGCTTCACAAATTATCTTATTTGCTTATAATCCGAAATACACAGGAGAGGACTATGCTCAAATTGTAGATAAAAGCATTGAAGATGGTCGCATAAAACCAGAAGGCAGAGAAAGTGCTTTTGCTAGTTTTGTATTTGCCAAGTCCAATACTGATGACAAAGGCTATAATGCCTGCTGGACAAAAGCACAATTATACATTTCTTTAGGCAATGCACTACATACATTAGCACGTCTAAAAATAGACTCTACACCACTAGAAGGCATAGATAGCGAACTGGTTAACAAAGAGTTTGAGAAAGAATTGGGTGGGTATTGTTGTGATGTAGCTTTAGCCATTGGCTACCACCATGACAGCGAAGACTATAATGCTTCGTTGCCAAAATCACGTAAAAGCATGCAAGATATTATTACACATATCTAAAGGAGACATCAAGGTTTAATCTACTGTAACAATGTCCACCAACTCCACGCCTTCACAGTCTTTTTTAGTACGTTTATGCTTTTTTGCATCTTCTTCTGCTAGTTCTAAAATATCTGCAAAATCATTTTTACGGACTACAAAGGTAAAAACTTCTTTTTGCGTTTTAAAAAATATATCTGTATCCTCACTAGAAGAGAGTAGCAAATTTCTAAGCCCCTTGGCAAACTCAGCTTTAATCACTTTTTCTACTTTTTCATTGGACAGTAGCTCTAAAAGCGTTATCTGTTTACTAACATCTTTTTGGCACATCACCGTGTAACTCACTTGAATCATACCTTCCACCTTTGCTCCTTTTTGACTTGATAGCAAATAATAGTATATTTTTAGGTTTTTCTATAAAAATATGTCAAATTGTCATATTATTTATATTGTGTATGCAAATAGGGAGTGATTTTAATAATAATTTAAATAATTTTGGATGCGGGAGAAGGATTTGAACCTCCGACCTTGAGGTTATGAGCTTTATACATTTTTTATCAACACACACAATAAAACAAGGAACAGTAAAAAAGTTCTATATTTGAGTAATGCTAAGAGTTTATTTAAAAAATATTTGTGCGTTTGCTACATAATATCGTAAATATTATATCCATTTTCTTTAGTGGGGTAATATGTTGGTGCAATCTACAACTTTCCCTGCGTATACTCATTTAGGTATAGGGTAAATTTCGATAAAATATTAGATATGTAATTCATGAATATATAATAAAGGAAATAGATGATTTTTATCGATGAAATCGTAGCAACTGAAGTAATGGATAGTAGAGGAAACCCTACAGTAAAAGTAACTATAAGTCTAAGTGATGGGACAGTAGAAAATGCTATTGTGCCTAGTGGTGCAAGTACAGGGAAAAAAGAAGCACTTGAACTTCGTGATGGTGGGGACAGATATATGGGCAAGGGTGTGCTTCAAGCATGTGAGAATGTCAATGGGGCTATTTGTGATGCATTGGTTGGACTAAGCCCTTTTAATCAAGCAGAGATTGATTTGATCATGAAAGAAGTAGATGGTACTCAAAATTATGGAAACCTTGGGGCAAATGCAGTACTAGGTGTTTCTATGGCAATAGCACGTTGTGCTGCAAGCTCTATGAAAATGCCTTTGTATCGTTATCTTGGTGGGGCAAATGCAGTAGTTATGCCTGTGCCCATGTTAAATATCATTAATGGTGGAGAACATGCAAATAACTCTGTAGATTTTCAAGAATATATGGTTGTACCTATAGGTTTTGATAGATTTTCAGAAGGTCTAAGAGCTTGTGCTGAAGTGTACCATAATCTTAAAAAGATTATAAATGATATGGGTGAAAGTACTGCTGTTGGTGATGAAGGTGGTTTTGCCCCAAATCTAAAATCAAATGAAGAACCAATTCGGGTGATTATTCAGGCTATTGAAGCAGCAGGATATAGGCCAGGAGAGGAGATATGTATTGCATTAGATGTTGCGGCTTCTGAACTTCTTAACGATAAAGGTCTTTATGTACTCAAGTCTGAGAATAGAGAAATTACATCTGCAGAGCTTACGGCATATTATGCTGATATGTGTGAGAAGTACCCTATTGTGTCCATTGAAGATGGGCTTGATGAGGATGATTGGGATGGGTGGAAACATCTTACTGAGGTACTTGGCAATAAAATACAACTTGTTGGTGATGATTTATTTGTTACCAATGTGACTATTTTGGCAGAAGGTATTGAAAAGGAAGCAGCAAACTCTATTTTGATTAAACCAAACCAAATTGGTACAGTTTCTGAAACGATGCAAACGGTACGTTTGGCACAAAGAAATGGCTATAATTGTGTGATGTCTCACCGTTCAGGAGAAAGTGAAGATACTTTCATCGCAGATTTTGCAGTTGCTTTAAATACAGGTCAAATTAAAACTGGCTCGACTGCGAGGTCAGATAGAATTGCAAAATATAACAGATTACTTGAGATTGAAGCAGAATTGGGACAATTTGAGTATTTAGGTGCGTCACTTTTCACAATGGAATGAGACATAAGTCATGACAGATACTAAGCATAAAGAGGGACTAGCTGGGTTTTCATTAAAAACTTTTTTGCTAACGGCTATAGGTATTCTTTTGTTTGGTATCTATGTAGGTGTACTGATGTATGGAGAAAACTCACTAACCGTCTTAAATCAGTTAAAAGAGAAGAAGTTTAGCTTGTCCCTTGAAAATAAAGCATTGAAAGTTGAAAATCAAAAACTCCAAAAAGAATATTTTGAATTAAAACAGTTAGAACCTAAGGGGTAAAGTATGAAACGATATCTATTGGCAGGCATTGTAATATTATTTGTGAGTGCAAATGCATCTTTAAAAGAGAATTTTGCAAAGATGGACTCAGAACAGGAGCAATTACTTCGTGATATAAGAAGCTCTCTATTATTAAAGGATGATGACATTGATGATGAAGTCGAAGAAGTATCTAAAGACAAGAAAGAAGAGCTAGGTGCTTATGATGAGAAAATAAGTGTTGAACCTGATAGTAAAAAATTGGAAGATGCAAAAGTAGATGCAATTTCTCAAAATATTGTACAAGAAATTGAAAAAAAAGACAGATCAAACAATGTTTCTAATGAAAAACTTGAAACTATTAAGGTTGAGATGCAAGATAAAGAAGATTTACTAAAATCTAAAATAGATGCAAAAGAAAAAGCAGCTATCGAACAGCGTGAAATAGAAAAACGAGAAGTTGAAGAATACGAAAAGCAGAGAGCTGAAAAACTTGCAAAAGAAGCTACTCAAAAAATGCAAGACGAGAAAAGAGAAATAGAAAAGAAAATAGAAATAGAAAAGAAAATAGAAGAGAAAAAACAATTAGCTAAAAAAGCAAGTAAAGACAAAAAAATTCAGAAAAAAGCACTTGAAGAGAGGATGCTTGCAGAAAAAATGCTTAAAGAAAAAGCATCTAAAAAAAGAGAACTTAAAAAAAAGAATTTAGCTGATGATACTAAACCTGTTGAAACAAGTACTGAACTAGTTAAAAAAGAGAGTGGCACAGGAGATATAAATGTCACACGTGAATTGGAAGAAAAAACAAAAGCAGCAGATGCAGAGTATCAAGCAGCTGTAAAAGAGATGGGACAAGAAGATTAGTCAGTTAGGTTTTATGTCTTTTGTTTGCTTGTAGTATTTTTATGCTTGTCATAGAAATTAATATTTCAAAGATACTTGCTAGAATTAACTGATAGTAGGTTAAAAGATCCAATAATTTTGTTTCATATCCAATAGTAGCAACAGCTACAAGTAAGGTGAGTGGCATAGAGAGAGATAAGGCAATAAGAAGTGCATCTTTGGATCCTGTGAGCTCTTTAAATACAATCGCGGCAAATATCCTTGAGGCAATCATCAATACTGTAATAAGTAAGGCCCCTGAAACTACACCTTCTAAAAGTAGGGCGTTCAAATCAAATGAGGCACCTACATGGATAAAGAAGAGGGGTACTAAAAACCCAAACCCAATACTTGACATCCTCTCCTCAAGCTTTTTTTCATGATGAAAAAAGGCAGATATGGCAATACCTGCTATAAATGCACCTAGTGCTAATTCCAATCCTATTACTAGCATCACTGAAATTAAAATAAAAAAAAGCGCCATTGCCAGACGGATATCTTGATAAGAAGTGTCCACTTTAGGTACCAATATATTTTTTAATTCGGGATACCACCAAAAGAGTAATTGTAATATTTTATATAGCAGGTAAATGACAAAGATAAATAAGATAAGATAAAATATTTTGATAACAAGTGCCATGCTAAAGCCTGTAACAGTTGCTACATCAAATATAGTTAGGGCAGCGATACTTACAATCTCACCTAAGACACCAGCTATAAAAGCTAATTTTATCCAGGATTCTTTTTTCCCATATACTTTAGAGAGAGATGCCAATAATCCAATGGATATAAGTGGCATAGAGATAATGACAATGGTATTTAAATCAAAAATAATACCAAATACAAGTGAAAAAATAACCATAAGCAAAAGAAAAAGCATAGATTTCTGTATCACAATTTTTGGACTGTTTATAATTTGTTTTAAATCTACTTCCATACCCGCTAAGAACATCAGATAAAGGAATCCTACCTCTGCTATTAGGTCGAAGTATTGGTTATGGTCTATTAATCCTATGTAGGCCACAAGAGACCCTAGTATGATTTCAACGGGAGGTACAGGAAGACGTAATGCCTTTGATACAAAAGGGCTTCCCCATATAAGTACAGAAAGTGTGAGTATAAGAGTGATGTTAGTGTGTATCACAGCTAGTAGCTACCTCATATCCTAGAGAATCAAGCATGGTTTTATCAGAGCTTGCTTCAATACCTTGTGTGGTTAAGTAATTGCCTATAACCATGGCATTTGCACCTGCTTCAAACATTAGTGATTCTTTTCCAGTAAATAAAAGTTCACGCCCCCCTGCTACCATGAGGAGTTTGTCTTCTCCTAAAAGTGTACGTGCTTTTTTGATGATTGCTATGGCTTCGTCAAGCTCTATATTTCTTGATTTAATAGGGAGTGCTGGGTTTGGGTGATAGAAGTTTAAAGGGGTTGATTCTGGCTGCAATGAGGCAATAGAATCAAGCATGGAATCTCTGTCTTCTTTTGTCTCTCCCATACCAAATATGCCGCCAGAACAAAGTGCTAAACCTACAGATTTTACATTTTCACAGGTTTCATAGCGTTCTGACCATGCATGTGTCTTACATATGTCTGCATAATAACGTTCTGAAGTCTCTAAGTTGTGGTTATAACTGTCTATGCCATGCTCTTTAAGGTAATGTAGTTGCTCTTTTGTTGCTGTACCGTTACAGGCAATGAGGTTGAGATCTTTTACTTCGGCTTTTATCGCTTTAGCTACACGTGCTACAAAGTCTACCTTCTTGTCATCTAGACTTTTCCCTGCGGTGACTAAACAATACCCTAGGGCAGCATTTTCTTTGGCAGCTTTTGCTTCGAAAACAATTTGCTCGATCTTTTTATAATTATAGCGTTCAATATCGGCATGGTATTGGACAGACTGTGCACAAAATTTACAGTCTTCTTTGCAGGTACCTGAAAGGATATTGTTAATTGCACATAAAAAAATCTGTTTCATATTATTTATTTTGTCTCAATTTTATGTTTACACTTAAAGCACTCATGGACATTGCCACTTTTAAGGGTTTTTAAGCCCATGGTGTAGCCACATTCAGGACATTTTTTATCAACAGGCTCAAAGTTGGCGATGAACTTACATTTTGGGTAATTGACACAACCAAAGAATTTTCCTCTTTTGCCTTCTCTTTCTTGAAGCTTCCCCCCACATTCAGGGCAAGGAACACTAAGCTCTTTTGCAGGTTCTAGAGATTTTGCATTTTTACATTTAGGGTAAGCAGAACAAGCCAAGAATTTTCCACGTTTAGAGTTTTTAATGACCATCATAGAGCCACATTTTTCACATTTTTGATCGGTTTCTTCAGGACCTTCTATCTCTGTGCCATCGGTATTTTTTGTGTATTTACATTTTGGAAAGTTTGAACAGGCAATGAACTCACCATAACGACCTTTACGTAAAAGAAGTTCAGACTCACATTTAGGACAATTTTCTCCCGTAGGAATAGCTATTTTGAGGCTTTTAATATTTTGCTTGCCTTCTTCTATTTTATGTAAAAAAGGTGTATAAAAAGCTTTTAGTATGGTTTGCCAAGATGTTTTACCAAGAGCTACTTCATCTAGTGTTTCTTCCATGTTGGCAGTAAAGCCTGAGTCTACAATTTCTGGGAAGTGTTCTTCAAGTATTTCAATGACGGTAAAAGCAATTTCTGTAGGGTGAATACGCTTTTTTTCTAACTCAATGTATTTACGTGTTTGTAGGGTTGTAACCGTAGGTGCGTAGGTACTTGGACGACCAATACCTAAGGATTCAAGTTTCTTTATAAGACTTGCCTCATTGTAGCGTGCAGGAGGTTCTGTAAAGTGTTGTTCTTGTTTGATATCATCAAGACAAACAGCTTGTCCTTTTTTTAGGTCAGGAAGGAGTTTGTCTTTGTCTCCATGTCCTGTTACTTTGTAAAAACCATCAAAAAGAAGTTTTCTACCAGAAGCTTTAAAAGTACATTTATCCCCTTTAAAAAGGAGGGTTTGTGATTCCATTTCTGCTTCTGTCATTTGACATGCTATAAAACGGTTGTAAATGAGTCTGTAGAGTTTTAGTTCATCTGATGAGAGGTAGTCTGCTGCCATTTTTGAATCAAAATTTACCATGGTTGGACGAATGGCTTCGTGCGCTTCTTGTGCCCCTTTTGCTTTGGTGACATAATTTTTTGCTTTTGCTGGAAGATATTTGTTGCCATAGGTAGATTTTATGTACTCTCTAGCATTCTCTACAGCTTCTTTGGCTAAGTTCGTGGAGTCGGTTCTCATGTAGGTAATGACACCCATAGTCCCTTGGTCTGTTTTAACTCCCTCATAAAGTTTTTGTGCAACCATCATAGTCTTTTTGGGTGAAAATCCAAGTTGTGTAGACGCAGCTTGTTGTAAAGTAGAGGTCATAAAAGGTGAGGGTGTTTTCGTTTTTCGTTTTGTTTTTTCTAAAGAAAGTACAATGAAGTTTTCACTTTTTGCTGCGGTGACAATTTCTGTGGCATCTGCTTCATTTTTAATGGTGAGTTTATCAATCTTCAAGCCATTATAATCATAAATAGAAGCATCTATGTTTTTCTGGAAGAGTGCATCTATGGTCCAAAATTCTTCAGGTTTAAATGCTTTTATTTCACGTTCTTTTTCTATAACCAATTTAAGGGTAGAACTTTGTACTCTACCAGCACTTAGACCTTTTTGTATTTTGCTAGCAAGTAATGGAGAGAGTTTGTAGCCTACAATACGGTCAAGCATACGTCGTGTTTGTTGGGCATCTACAGAGTCTATGTCCATTTTTCTTGGGTTTTCTATGGCATGCAAAATAGCAGATTTTGTAATTTCATGAAATACAATTCTTGGAAGCTCTGTAGGTTCTTTCCCAATAGCCTTGGCAATATGCCAACCAATGGCCTCACCCTCACGATCCTCATCGGTCGCGATAAAGACTGTTTCTGCTTGTTTCGCAAGTTTTTTTAATTCTTTAACGGTAGGGTTAACATCACGGGGGATAGAATATTTAGGAACAAGGTCACCTGTTTCATCATCTATGCTAATACCAAATGTACTTTTTGGTAAGTCTCTAATGTGTCCTTTTGAAGCGATTACCTTATAGTCTTTACTTAGAAAATTGGTTATGGTTCTTGCTTTTGCCGGTGACTCTACGATAATTAGATTTTTCATGTATACCTTACTTATATATAGAATTTTCAATAGTAATTTTTGGCATTGTAACACAAAAGTAGATAAAAGGCTATGTATCTTGATATGATAAATGGAAGATTGTCCCAAATAACGAAATAGAGATTCATCAATTTGGACAATTTTGTAAAATAGGTCAAAGTAGATAAAAAACAGAGATGTATTCCAACGAGCAAGTTGTAAATTATTAGAAATGCTATAACCATAAACTATTTGAGAGAATAGTAGGTGCAATTACCTTATTTTTAAACAGAACTATCCCTATGAGAATGCAAAGAATATAATATCCTCTATTATTAGACATCCCCTTAAGACCATCTATTACAAAAATGAGTACATCTTATACTCCACGCTTCTTAATATCATTAAGGACAGTGAGCCAATACCTATAATTTCCTTCTTTCCCTCCAGTGTGACTCCTAGCATGATGTGCGCAGCTATATTCTTAATTACTCTATACTACTCTTCATGGTTGATTAAACTGCCCATAGGAAATGCCCTTGGGTACATAATATAAACCCTTCCCAATAATCTACTTGACTACTATATCAAATAAATCTATTTATTGGGGTTTACACAGTTTAAACTATATTCTCTAACTCACCTAGTCACCTTCTTATCTTCTGATTTCTAAAGAAATACTTATGGCAAGAA
>CAZEUM010000016.1:0-12465 GCA_964514765.1 uncultured Sulfurovum sp. | reverse complement strand
CAAGACTTATAGAAAACATTGCCCATCTTGTGCGAGATAAACATATTGAAGGTATCTCAGAGATACGTGATGAGTCTGACCGTGATGGTATGCGTGTGGTCATTGAGCTTAAACGTGACGCAATGAGTGAGATAGTACTAAACAACCTGTTTAAGCAAACGCAGATGCAAGTGACCTTTGGTATTATCATGCTTGCCATTGCAAACAAAGAACCTAAAGTCTTTAAGCTTATGGAACTTTTTGACCTATTTTTAAAGCATAGAAAAACGGTTGTTATTAGAAGAACTATATTTGAACTTGAAAAAGCCAGAGCTAGAGCCCACATTTTAGAAGGTCTTAAAATTGCTGTTGACAACATTGATGAAGTCATAAAAATAATTCGTGCGTCATCTGACGATACTGATGCAGCAGAAAACCTCATAGCACGCTTTAAACTTTCCATGATTCAGGCAAAAGCCATCTTAGAGATGAGACTTAGACGTTTAACAGGTCTTGCTATAGAGAAGATAGAAACTGAATTGGCTGAACTTCTGAAAATAATCGCAGAACTTGAAGCTATTTTAAAATCTGAAGAAAAAATAAATGAAATTATCCGTGAAGAGTTGGTGGTCATTGGCGACAAATACAGTACGCCTAGACGTACAGAAATCGTAGATGATTATGATGATATAGACATAGAAGACCTCATACCAAATGAGCCTATGGTTGTGACTATTACGCACCGTGGTTACATCAAGCGTGTGCCTGTAAAACAGTATGAAAAACAACATCGTGGAGGCAAAGGTAAAATAGCTGTGACTACCTATGATGATGACTTCATAGAAAGCTTCTTTACCTCCAATACCCACGATACACTCATGTTTGTGACAGACCGTGGACAACTCTACTGGCTTAAAGTCTACCGTATACCAGAGGGTTCTCGTACGGCTAAAGGTAAGGCTGTTGTAAACCTCATAAATCTTCAAAAAGATGAGAAGATTATGGCTATCATCCCAACGACTGACTTTGAAGACGACAAAGGGCTTGTGTTCTTCACAAAAAATGGTGTTGTAAAACGTACAAATCTTTCTGAATACTCTAACATTAGAAGCAATGGTGTAAGAGGTATTAATTTGGATGAGACAGATGAAATAGTTTCTGCAAGCATTGTTAAGCCTGACACAAAATGGCTCTTTGTTGCAACGAAAAAAGGTCTTTGTATACGCTTTAAAGTAGAAGATGCAAGAGAAATAGGACGTGTAGCACGAGGGGTTACTGCTATTAAGTTTAAAATAGCAGATGACTATGTTTGTGGTGCTATCACCATAGAAAATGAAGAAAATGAGTTACTTATGCTCTCTGAAAAAGGACTAGGCAAACGGACGTCTGCTTCAGAGTACCGTGAACAGAACCGTGCAGGAAAAGGTGTTATTTCTATGAAACTCACTGCAAAAACGGGTGATGTTGTAGGTGTGGTAGCAGTAGAAGAAGACAAAGATTTGATGTGTTTAACCTCTGTTGGTAAGATGATACGTGTAGACATGGAACAAATACGCAAAGCAGGACGTAATACCTCTGGCGTTAAAGTGGTCACAGTTGAGAAAAAAGACATCGTAGTTTCTATGGCAAAATGTCAAAAAGAAGAGAAACCGGAAGAAGACTTATCAGAAGATGATATAGAAAATAATGAATCAAATGATGACAATAGATTATTATGAAAGTGTAAAAATATTATGGATATAAAAGAAAAAATAATCGAATTAGCAAAGAAATATTCAGATAATTTAAAAGATAAAATATACAATAGAGTGGAAGAGATGAAAGAGGATGATAAATCTCACTATTTGATTTATCAAGTTTTAGGTATATCAGACGAAGAAGGTAAGTTGATAAATTTGTATCAAAACAAAGGACGATTTTTATATAAATATGCTGGTTCATTTTTAGAAGAAGCTACAAAGTTATGTTTCTTAGAAAAGTTTCCTGAATCTGCAACAAAAAAAATTCCAAATACTATAGGTCAAAGACCTAAAACATTTGAAATTGATTGCCTAGAAGGCAATAATGCTATTGAAATAAAGTGGAGAGATGCAACAACCGATGGTGACCATATTACAAAAGAGCATACTAGGATTAAAGTAATTCATGATGCAGGTTATCAACCAATAAGAGTGATGTATTATTATCCTAATAGAACACAAGCTATGAAGATACAAAATACATTAGAAACATTATATAAAGGTATTGGTGGAGAATACTATTATGGAGACAGTGCTTGGGATTATGTAAAGAAAAGAACTGATATTGATTTAAAGAAAATTTTAGAAGACATTGCATTAATAAATTCTAAATATAAATAAGTTTATGGAAAAAGTTTTACAAGGCGATTGCTTAGATATTTTATCAAATTTTGAATCAGAAAGTATAGATTTAATTTATTTGGATCCACCATTTTTTACAAATACAATACAAAAACTTAAAACTAGAGATGGAAGTAAGGAATTTTCATATAGTGATATATGGAAAAGTCATGAAGAATATGCAGAATTCTTGTATGAAAGATTAAAGGAACTAAGAAGAGTTTTAAAAAGTGATGGAAGTATATTTGTTCATTGTGATAAGAATTCTACACATATTGTAAAAGCTTTATTGGATGATATATTTGGTTTAAAACAATTTCAATCTGAAATTATTTGGTATTACAAAAGATGGTCAAATTCAAAAAAAGGTTTATTACCATCTCATCAAACTATATATTTTTACTCTAAAACAAAAGATTTTAAATTTAAAACAATTTATAATGATTATTCAGAAACAACCAATATAGACCAAATACTTCAAAGACGAGCAAGAGATAAAAATGGTAAAACAGTATATGCAAAAGATGAGAATGGTAATACAATAAATAGCGACATAAAAAAAGGTGTACCTTTAAATGATGTTTGGGAAATACCATATTTAAATCCAAAAGCAAAAGAAAGAGTTGGTTATCCAACTCAAAAACCAATTTTATTATTAGAAAGAATTATTGATATTGCTTCAAACGAAGGAGATACAATTCTTGACCCTTTTTGTGGAAGTGGGACAACTTTAGTTGCTGGAAAATTAAATAATAGGAAAGTCATAGGAATTGACAAATCAGAAGAAGCAATTAGCCTTACAAAATCAAGATTAGATAATCCAATAAAAAGTGAATCTAATTTATTGAAAAAAGGTAAACAATCATATCAAAATGTTAGTAAAATGGTTGAGAAACTATTGCATGATATTGATTATATTCCAGTCCAGAGAAATGGTGGAATAGATGCAATATTAAAAACAACATATGAAGATGGTCCAATATTGATACGAATACAAAAAGAAAATGAAACACTTGAAGATGCTTTCTTGGCTCTTTCTAATGCAGTTAATAAAAAGTTATCTAAAAAATCTTTTTTGATTAGAATAAATGATAAAAAATCATTGTTTGATTATGATGATAAGAGTAATATTGAAGTTGTGAATTCACTAATATATACTTTTAAGAAAATTTTGGAAAAAAATAATTTTCAAAAATGATTTATATCAAAGCAAATGCAAATATCGTATTAGTTAAAATACAAATAATATTATCTATAAGGTCGAGTTGTGAAAACATATAACGTAGCAGTAGTAGGAGCATCAGGTGCGGTGGGCGAAGAACTTTTTAGAGTACTTGAAGAGTTAGAATTTCATATAGGAAATATATTGCCATTGGCATCTGCAAATTCAGCAGGGCAAGACATAGAGTGTCAAGGAAAAGTATATAAGATACAAGAACTTACTGAAGAAGTTTTTAGAGATAAACATATAGATATTGCGTTTTTCTCCGCAGGTGGGAATATTTCTGAGAAGTATGCTAAATATGCAGTAGAATCTGGAGCTCTAGTTATAGACAATACTTCACATTTTCGCATGGATGAGAGAGTGCCGTTGGTAGTACCTGAAGTAAATCCACAAGACATAGAGCTTTGGGAAGATACAGGCATCATCGCAAACCCTAACTGCTCAACCATTCAGATGGTGCAGTTACTTAAACCCTTGCATGACTTATATGGTATTAAACGTGTAGATGTAAGTACCTATCAAGCAGTCTCAGGTGCAGGAAAAGCAGGTATGGAAGAGCTTGTCAGGCAGATGCAAGATTTCTTTGCCTTTAAACTAGGGGAGAGTGAATGTAAAGCCTTTGCCCATCAAATAGCCCTTAACGTCATCCCTCACATTGATGTCCCTCTGGAAAATGGTTACACCAAAGAAGAGATGAAAATGGTCAATGAAACAGCCAAAATCATGGGAACAGACTTTGCATTGTCTGCCACTTGTGTGCGTGTACCTGTGTTAAGAAGTCATTCGGAGGCTATTACGATTACCTTTGAAAATGATGTATATGTATCTGTGGACAAAGTGAGACAAGTACTAAATGACTTTGAAAATGTCACAGTTATAGATGACATGTCTAAAAACGAATACCCTATGCCTATCACTGCAACCGATACTGATGAAACCTATGTAGGACGCATACGTAAAGACCTTTTTGCAGATAATATTTTACACCTTTGGGGTGTGGCTGACCAAGTAAGAGTTGGAGCTGCTACCAATGCAGTGAGGATTGCACAAAAATGGATAGAAATGGAGAAACCAGTATGAGCCCTAGCATAGAAGAATTAGAAGAGAGTAGAAAGATTGACAAAAGAAATAGTTCTTTAATAGAAACACTATTTGAGGGTGCTATTTGGAGAAGTAGATTTATCTCAATATTAGCAGTGGTTTTTGGCTTGATAGGAGGCATAGTGCTTTTCATCGTGGCATCTATGGACATATGGCAAGTGGCTGTCTATACTTTTGATACTATTTTGTCTGGGGGGCATCCACAGAAATATCATGAAAACATTGTAGCGGGTATTATTGGGGCTGTTGACCTTTACCTTATAGCTGTTGTGATGTTCATTTTTGCTTTTGGTATTTATGAACTTTTTATCTCTCACATAGACGAAGCTTCTGGAAGTAATGGCAGTACATTACTTGCCATTACGTCTCTAGATCAACTCAAAGACAAGATTGCAAAAGTCATCGTGATGGTTTTGGTGGTAAACTTTTTTCAAAAAGTTTTACATACAAATTTTACAACGCCCTTAGAGTTACTCTATTTTGCAGGCTCCATTACTTTGTTGGCGTTAGGGTTATATTTTTTAGGAAAGGTAGGTAAGTAATGAGCAAGATATTTGTAGACGCATGTCTAGGTAAAGAGACCCCATACACACCTGTATGGATGATGAGACAAGCAGGACGTTACCTGCCAGAATACATGGCAGTACGTACAAAAGCAGGGGATTTTTTAAGCCTTTGTCATGCGCCAGAAAAAGCAGCAGAAGTGACCATACAACCTCTTGATATCGTGGGTGTAGATGCTGCTATACTATTTTCGGACATCTTAGTCATCCCTGATGAAATGGGTATGGATTTGTCTTTTGTAAAAGGTGAAGGTCCAAGATTTTCTGACCCACTTACAAGCCAAGCAGACTTAGATAGACTCATCAGTGGAGATGAGGCAGCATCTAAGCTGACATACGTGTTTGACACCATCAAGCTACTACGCAAGCAGTTAGATGACAGAGGAGATAACATAGCCCTCATAGGCTTTACAGGAGCTCCTTGGACACTGGCCACTTACATGATAGAAGGGCAAGGTACAAAGACTTATAACCTTTGTAAAAAGATGATGTACTCTAACCCTGAACTTTTACATAACATCCTTGCAAAAGTCACTGAAGTAGTTAAACTTTACATGGAAAAGCAGATAGAAGCAGGCATAGATGTAGTACAAATATTTGACTCATGGGCAGCAGCCATAGAGCCAGGTAAATACGATGAATTTTCATGGAAATACATGGTAGAAATAGCAGATTACCTAAAATCTAAATACCCAGATACCCCTATCATCATGTTTCCTAAAGGTGTGGCATCGTTCATTGAACGTGGCCAAGTATATGGAAACTTCGATGTCTTTGGTGTAGACTGGGGAACCCCTATGGCGATGGCAAAAGAAAAACTAGGAGACAAGTATGTACTCCAAGGAAACATGGAACCATGCCGTCTTTACTCGAAAGTTGCTACAACTGCTTGCGTAGAAGCCATACAAGAAGTAATGGGTGGCAAACGTCACATCTTTAACCTAGGACACGGCATCTTGCCTGATGTGCCTGTGGAGAATGCAAAGCACTTTGTGAGCGAGTGTCAGAGGGTTTCTGGGAAGAAGTAGGACTGATATTAGATGCCCCCCTATTTTAGACAAAGAGATAGTCAAAAAAGCACAAAATATTTTAAAGTCACAATACAAAAACTTTACAGAGGCGATAAACCTCTACTTTAAAGCCATCGTTAAAGACCCCTCCATCTTGTAAGCTATTGAACAATCTGCCAATAAGCGTACAGGTTCGTTTATAGGCATGCTTGATGGACAAGTAGGAGATGATGACTATAAGACCTTGAAAAAAGAGTACATCAGCCAAACAAAGAAACTATAGTGAATGTTTTTTTAGATGCGAATATCTGTTTAGATTTGTTAGACACTACTAGGATGAAGTAGACAAGACACTGAAAAATGTATGTTTGGAGATTAGCGAAAGATACGAAATATACTTTTTGGAAATAAGCAATGATATAGACCATGTGCATTTTCTAGTATAGAGTATATCAACACTCACCGTGACAAGAATTGTCACAATAATTAAAAGCATTACAGCAAGAGAGATATTTGTGAAACACAAAGAAGTAAAAAAGATTTTGTGGGGTGGAAACTTATGGATAAGTAGTTTCTATACAAACACCGTAGGACAGTTTGCCAGTGAGGATGTGATAAAAAAGTATATTCAAAACTAAGGTAAAGATGTTAAGTGCAGCAAACTATTTTTGTACTACGTTGTATTTAATGTAAGAGAAAACCCAAGCAGCCCACAAAAATGTTTCAATTTTTTTTGCATAGACACTTTAAATCATCTAAGTCAAACAATAGTAGTGTTTGACTTTTCATACTAAGTAGCTCTTTTGAAAACCCTGACTTAGAAAAAATTGCGTACACATCTACTTTTATGCCTGATTCATCTGCTTTTTGTTTTAGTTTTGTAAGTTCATTTTTACATACAGTACGGTCCTTGTATTTACATTCTCCCAATATAATTTTTTTACTTTTTGTTGTAAGAAAAATGTCAAACTCACTATAAACATTCCAGTAAGAACCTGAAGATATTATGGACTCTTTATCCTCATAATATTTTAGAAGCAAATCATTACAAAGTTGTTCATAAATCAAAGAACGTAAACGTTCATAATGTTTCATAAAATTTTCTAAGAACTTTTCACCTTTCCCTAAGGCAAGATCATTTCGATAATATGTCACAAATCCAAACCAAAACCGCATAAAAGGTTGTATGAAACGTAATTTATCTTGTATACGGTATGCACGCAGTTCTTTAGGTAATTTGTGTTTTG
Organism: uncultured Sulfurovum sp.; assembly: GCA_964514765.1. Taxonomy (GTDB): domain Bacteria; phylum Campylobacterota; class Campylobacteria; order Campylobacterales; family Sulfurovaceae; genus Sulfurovum. The sequence continues at coordinate 4,980 of CAZEUM010000016.1, read as the reverse complement.
CATGTATACGCAAAGGTGCTTCTCTTGAAGATTCTATTCTCAGCACATTTAAAGAAACCAAATCTTGCACAATGTGTTCTCCTATAGCTTCACTTAGTTTGGCTTTCCTAAGTACAGAATAAAGCTTTCCATCACCCCTGGCTACGGCAGTCAATATCTCTCTATAGGGACTTTCTATAAGATAAGATGGAGAAATTAAAGCTTGGAACTTATTAAAGTCTTTTACAAAATTAGACGATACCATCGAAAAAACATCTTCAAAATAATCCAACTCTATATTTTTTCCTATGCCTCCTAATATAGAAAAATACTCAACAGTTTGTTCTAACTCCAAATAAGAAAAATACGAATGAAACGTTTGAAATAATGTTTTGATGAAACCCCTTTTATATGTTCTTTCCTATTTTAACATAAATCAAATTTAAATATTAAAATTTCATAGTTACTAAACCAACATGGTACCCACCCTTAATAAAATGATTGAACTTTTTATCAAGAATACAAGAGGGAGAAATCCATAATTTCTTCAGGAAGTTTAGTATAGTTTTTGTTGTGCTGTTGTCTCTCAGTGGTATTTTAGTGGCATATGTTGCATTGTAAAAGAATGTCTTGTTGCTAAGATACTCTGACACAAACCTCTCTCGTGTTTTTTGTGCTACCTCTAAAATACTCAACTCTCCAAATGCTTTACTAAATGCAACCTCACTTGGAATATCGCTTTTATATCGCCAGACACATATAATGCGTAACCTTCTATCAATATGGAGTCTATCTATTAAATCCCTTATGGTTTGAAAACTATAAATACTCTTTGCTGCAAATAATCTTGCTATTTGTTCTCTACTTTTTACAGTGTTGGTGATGCTAACTACTGTGATACGTTTCTCTATCTCGGCAAAGTCTAAGATACGAATAAGTTTACTCTATTTAGTGGACAACTCTTCTAGTTTTAATTTCTTTTTTAATGCAAGGGAGAGCATGCCCTTAATAGTTAGGATTTTATGCCACATTTTGGATAATTTTGATACAATCTTCATACAAAAGTCCTTTTTTGTTCCATATTTTTATAGTTGTTTTTACTGAAGAATTATAACATTTATAGGGGTATTAAAGGACTTTTTGAAAAGTTAATTTAGCTTATATTCTGAGTTTCTTTGGAATTCGAAAGTGGCTCATAAGAATTTATTACGGCACTAATTAAACATATCAATTTTTCAAGTACACAAAAGCCCATACATGGGGCACCTGAGAGATATTTTTATTTGCCTATTTAGTTAGTGACGTAATAAGTACTACTCTTTTATACTAAAAATAAATTATGATTCATAAAATATAGGAACTATAATAATGAAAGTAGAAATATCAAAAAGGCGTTTCTTACAAGGTTCTGTAACCTTAAGTGTCATAGGTGCGGGTTCGGCATCCCTTCTGTTTGCGAATGATAAAAAACCTACACACAGTAATGTTAAGGTAGCTACAGTCTGCGAGATGTGCGTAAACAAATGTACTGCTTGGGCTAAAGTAGAAAATGGTATTGTTAGAAAACTAGATCCAAATCCTCTCTTTCCTAAATCTAAAAATATGCTTTGTGCTAGAGGTGCTGCAGGCATACATGCACTGTATGATCCTGATAGACTAAAATACCCTCTTATGCGTGTTGGAAAAAAAGGGGAAGGTAAATTTAAAAGGGTTTCCTGGAATGAAGCTTATAATGTCATTTTAAATGGTACAAAACTTTTTAAAGGTATGAAGCAAATTCTTGATGAAGAGAAAGACAACCGTTCTACCTTTGGATACTGTGCAGGAGAAGGCATGGGTGAACATACTTTTAAACTCTTTATGGGCGACATGATAGGCTCTACCAACTTTGTGAACCATTCTTCTATCTGTCTCAAAACCACCATTGCAGGGTATTCCCTTACTTTGGGTGCGTATGGAAAAGCCGATATGGATAATGCTTCTTATGTCATTATGGCAGGAGCAAACAGAGCTGAAGCCATACTCACCCCCGATACTATGGATATGTTTAAGCGCACAAGGGGCAGAGGATTAAAACTCATTGTGCTTGACCCACGCTATACCAATACAGCCCTACATGCAGATACATGGTTGGGTATTAAAGTGGGTACAGATCTTGCTTTTGTTTTGGCTTTGACCTATGTTGTACTCAAAGAAACACTATACAACAAAACCTTTGTAGAAAAAAATATGAATCATTTTAAAGAGTACAAAGAACATATTTTAAGTAAAAACTATACGCCCCAGTGGGCAGAGAAGATAACGGGTATTAAAGCACATACCATAACAACAATTGCCAGAGATTTCATGGCACATGCACCAAAATCTATCTACTATCAAGGTAGAAGAACGGCATGGAGTCTACAAGATTTTCAGCTTAGACGTGCACAAGCCATTTTTTCGGCTTTAGGTGGAGGGATAGATGTCAAAGGTGGCATCGTTTTTGGAAAAAAACTTCCTTTAGGTGACCATATTGTTGATGTGCCTATCTACAACAATGTAAAACGACGCATTGACAAAAAAGAAGCCACATTCATAGGACCAAATGGTACTTGGATAGGTTTTAGAAATATGATTGCAGAGAAAAGAACACCCTACCCTTTACGTGCTTTGTTTACCTACAAACAAAACCCCATGCAATCCATACCTAACATTGCTAAAACACGAAAAATGTATGAAAACCTTGATCTTACCGTGACCATAGATACCATGCCAAGTGATAGCGTTATGATGTCTGATGTGATACTTCCTGAATGTACCTATCTTGAACGTGAAGACCCTGTAAAATCCTTTGCAGGCGTTGAACCTGCCATAATCTTACGAAATAAAGTTTTAGACCCCATGTATGAAACAAAAGCACTCTTTGACATACTTAAAGGCTTTTCTGCCAAAATTGCAAAACCACTCTTTGAAATTTCTGCTAAGTATGATGAAGAACTCAAAGTTGCTTTAAAAGAGGATGGCTTTGAGGATACATTTGAAGATTATAATTTTGATTTAACAAAAGCTTTTGAACATTCGCAAGAACACATAAACAAAGAACGTGTAGTAAGTGAATATGGAGAAGAAGCCTATACTACACTAAAAGAAAAAGGTGTTTTTTACCCTCATATGGATACGTACTTTGAACAACTCTCTGCCAATGAATTTCAATACTACCCAGAAGATAAGAAGTACTACACAACACCAGGGGGAGAGAAGATTGATGCACAAGATACCTGCATAGATGAAAAAGAGATGGCAGCTTTAAAGAAAAACTTAGGCACAAAGTCTGGAAGAGTAGAATGTTATCTTGATACTATGGCAAAAAATGGACAAGACCCTATGCCTACATGGAGAGACAACCTTTACCAAGAAGCCCCAAAAGGTAAATTCAAGTTTATTACAGGTCGACATGCCCAACAAACCCAAAACTCAACAGCAAATAACATCATGCTCTTAGATGTAATGCGTGAAAACTATGTATGGATTAACAAAGAACAAGCCGAAGAACGCGGCATCAAATATGGAGATATTGTAGAAATAACTAGTTCGGTGGGAAGGGTTCACATCAAAGCCTACCCTACTATAAAAATCATCAAAGATGTAATCTTTTATGTGCATGGCTTTGGACAAGAGTCTACAGGACTTACCTTTGGGTACAGAAATGGGGCGAGCGATAATATGATTATAGAAGATACCATAGAATCTGTGTTTGGCTCAGCTGCCATGCATGAAACATTAGTAGAAGTAAGAAAGGTTTAGTTATGAATTTTGCAATGACATTAGACTGTCAGAGTTGTATAGACTGCAAGGCATGTGAAGTCGCTTGTAAAGAAGAAAATGGCATACAACTTGGAGCTGATAAACAACGTATTTGGGTAAGTCAATCGGAAAAAAGTATTTTTGGAGAACCTTTTGTGGCTCTGCATCCTTCTCAATGTAACCATTGTCAAGATGCACCTTGCGTAGATGTCTGTCCTACAGGTTCTAGTTACTTTGCACTAGGTGGCATAGTCATGACCAACAAAGATACTTGTATCTTATGTAAAGGATGTATGGAGGCTTGTCCTTATGATGCACGTTTTGTAGATGACACCCATGTGGCAGTAGACAAATGTAACTTTTGTTACGACACACGCATTATTGAAGGAGAGATGACTACAGCTTGTCAAGCAACTTGCCCTACTAAGGTAAGACTTTTTGGAGACATTGATGATGAAGAAAGTGAAATCATACAAATGCTTAAAAATAGAAAGTTTTATGTTCTCAAAGAAGACGAGGGCACTGTCCCAAAACTTTTTTATCTGCTCCCAGAACAGGACAAAAATTTTGCCATGAACTCAGTGGATGCAGGGATAAAGATTTATACGTGGGATACATATAAACCTATTATAGAAAAGGCAAAAGGAAAAAGGAAACCTCAATGGCAAACTATGCAGGAGTAGAAGTAAATACGCTCTCCCTTAAAGAATTTTTATTTCATAAAAATATGTACATTATTTATGCTTTTTTAGCCGTCGCACTTTGGGGTGTCATAGATGTCTTTTATGAACGTTATTTTCTTATCACTGCTGATGCACATGATGCAGGACTATATCCTGGGAATAAAGAGGTAGCTCACGCCATGAAAGAAGCCGTCTTTGGCTCAGGAGGAGAAGTCAAAAGAGAAGCACCTTGGTCACTTTACATTGTAAACTATATGTACATGATTTATGTGGGTTCTGGCATTATTTTTATTGTAGCAGTGTCGGAACTTCTTAAAATTCAACTTGTTATTAGAGCAGCCGCAGGATTTTTGGTATTTGGGCTAGCCATGGTTATTGCAGGGCTTTTTACAATTCTTATGGACTTAAATATTTTAAATATACATCATATGTTTTTATCTCCACAGTTTACTTCTGGTATGTGGCTTATGTTGCCTTTGTATATGATTTATATTCCCCTTGTACTCTTTGAAATATATTTAATTTTAAGCCATAA
>CAZEUM010000015.1:0-12726 GCA_964514765.1 uncultured Sulfurovum sp. | reverse complement strand
GGTTTTGTTTGTCCCATTTCTTGGCGGCAGATAAGAGTAAATCATAGTAAAAAGAGTCTAGTTCTTCGGTATCACGTAAATGAGGTTCAAATTTTTTGATAAAGTTATGCCATATGAGAAGTTTGTTCTTATCAAAAAGCCATGAAAAACCCATATGAGAGAGAGAACGAAGCCTTGGCATAAAACGACCATCTTCACCTTCTACTTCAAAGTCGACAAGATTCCCTAGTTGTAGAATAGAATGACGTGCCCCAAAAAAACGGTAATAGGTACGTACTTCAGTGGCGCTTAAAACTCTGGCAATAGAGTCTTCATCTTTCGCTTTTTTGACCGATAGTATGAACCCTTTGATAGCCATTCCTTTTGCTTTTTATAATTATAGTCAAAAGGATATTAAACATCTAGGTACGCTCCATATATAGGCGTAGCCCTTAAACAAATCTTAACACCTTTTTGGCTATAATCCTTGCCATTTAAGAACACTATATGATGTTCAAATATTTATTTTTCAAGGTTGATATATGCAAGATTTATTTACTTCATTTAAGGACAATTGTGGTTTTGGACTTTTAGCTTCCATTGACAATACACCTTCACACAAAAACATAGAAGATGCCGTAACATCACTTTCACGTATGATGCACAGAGGTGCAGTAGCAGCTGATGGTAAAACAGGAGATGGTGCAGGCTTGCTTCTTTCTATGCCTAAATCATTTTTTGCTAAAGTACTGTCAAATGAGGGTGTAGAACTTCCTGAAAATTATGCTGTAGCTATGGTGTTTTCACGTAATGAATCTGACTTTGATACCATCAATGAAGTTTGTGAAAATAATGACCTAAATGTACTTTATACACGTACTGTACCTGTAGACACCTCTGCACTAGGAGAACAAGCACTGGCTTCGCTTCCAAGTATAAAACAAGTTTTTATTGCGCCTAAAGGTGCAGTAGCTACGAAGCGTTTTGAAGCATTGGTGTATCTTTCACGTAAAGAGATAGAAGCTAAACTAAAAGCAGATGGTGACTTTTACATCCCTTCCTTTTCAACTTCTGTAGTGTCATACAAAGGGCTTGTAATGCCTACGCATATTAAAGAGTTTTACACTGATTTGGCAAACCCTGACTTTGAAATCTCATTTTGTCTCTTTCACCAACGTTTTTCTACCAACACTTTGCCACAATGGAAACTTGCACAACCTTTTAGGATGATAGCCCACAATGGTGAGATAAACTCAGTCACGGCAAACCGTTTTAACGTCGCATCTAAGATGGCAGCTGCAAAGTCTGAAGTGTTTACAGATGAAGAAATGAAAAGGCTTAGAGATGTCATACAAGACGGCATGTCTGACTCAGCAAGTTTAGATAATTTTATGGAATTTTTACGAGTAAACGGGGTAGACTTTTTTAAAGCTGCACGTTCTCTTGTTCCTGCACCTTGGCATAATGCACCACATATGGACTCAGACCTTAGGGCTTTTTATGAGTATGTAAGTACCTGTTTTGAGCCTTGGGATGGGCCAGCGGCTGTGAGTATGACAGATGGTCGCTACATCGGTTGTGTGTTAGATAGAAATGGACTTAGACCTTCTAAATATATTAGAACGACAGACAATAGACTACTCATTTCTTCAGAGTATGGCGTACTAAGCATACCAGATGAAGATATAGTAGAGCGTGGACGTTTACAGTCTGGTGAAATGATGGGGATAGACCTTAAACATGGAAAAGTGTTAAAAAGTACAGATATAGATGAGTACTTAAAAACCGCACATCCTTATGACAAATGGTTAGGTCAAAATATGTCTTACCTGCAAGAATATGTACCCAATACTCAGGTAGAAAAATGTTGCAAAGACAAAAAAGATATGGAAGCCAAACAGCGTTACTTTAACTTTACCTCTGAAGTTGTAAATAAAATCATTAAACCTATGATGCTTGAAGGTAAAGAGACTACAGGTGCTATGGGTGATGATACACCTATTGCCGCATTTTCGACCCAACAGCGAAACTTTACAGACTTTTTTAAACAAAAATTTGCACAGGTAACCAACCCTCCTATAGACCCAATACGTGAAAAAACAGTTATGTCTTTAAATACTGGTTTTGGTGAAAGACAAAACATACTTTCTGATGGTCCAGAACATGCCAAAAGACTCAAAACCGTACTTCCTGTGATGTCTGCAGAGAAGTTTTCTTTGGTTAAAGAGTTTGGTGATATTTCTAATGAGAAATATGATCCTTCTTATAAAACAGGCACCTACTCCACTGTATATAGTTCAGACATTCAAGCCAGTCTTAAATCTTTAGCAGAGAAAATTATTATAGATGTACGCGACAATGGTGTGAGAACAGTTATTGTAGATGACAGAGAGTTAAACGAAAATATAAAAGTGTTACCAATGCTTATGGTTGTAGGTTATTTAAGTCAAGAACTTTTGGCAAAAGACCTTAGACACCTTACTAGTATTATGGCAGTAACTGGTGAAGTATTTGACCCTCATACAGCAGCGGTGATGATAGCGTATGGTGCAGCTGCTATTTTCCCTTATGTACTTTACTATAGTGTTGAGCAATTGATGGAAGAAGAAACAGATGTCAAAGCAGCACTAAAACGTTTTAGACGTGCAATGGGTGCAGGACTTATGAAAATTATGTCTAAAATGGGGATTGCTACAATTTCATCTTATAGAAATTCTAGACTCTTTGATACTATTGGGCTTAGTGATGAGATAGTAGAAGAATGTTTTTCAGGTACCTATGGACTCTTGCCAGGTTTAGGTTATGAAGACATAGATGCGCGTCTTAATGTAAACCATAAGCGTGCCTTTGCCTCTAAGTTTGATGATAAGGCAAATGTACTCTACAAAGGTGGATACTACAAATATAGAAAAGGTGAAGAATTCCATGACTTTTCACGTCCTACCATCACAGCTATACAAAAATGTGCCGAGTCAGGAAGTAAAGAAGATTATGAAGAAGTCAAAAAATTGGTCAACAAAAGAGATAAAAAGTTTATTCGTGACTTTTATGACTTAAAGAGTGACAGAAAACCTATTAGCATGAATGAGGTAGAGCCATTATCTGAAATTTTTAAACGTTTTTCAACAGCTGCGATGTCTATGGGGTCTATATCTCAAGAGGCTCATGAAACACTGGCAGTTGCTATGAATACTATAGGTGGAAAATCAAATTCTGGTGAGGGTGGAGAAGACCCTGCACGTTATGGCACAGACAAAAACTCTGCCATTAAACAAGTAGCCTCTGGACGTTTTGGTGTGACACCTGAGTACTTGCGTTCAGCAAAAGAACTTCAAATTAAAGTAGCCCAAGGTGCCAAACCAGGTGAGGGTGGACAACTTCCTGGAAGTAAGGTTTCGCCACTTATTGCCTCACTTAGGTTTACCAAACCAGGGGTGACACTCATCTCACCCCCACCACATCACGATATTTATTCTATAGAAGATTTGGCACAGCTTATTTATGATTTAAAACAAATCAACCCTCATGCTAAAGTGGCGGTGAAGCTTGTGTCAACTGCTGGTGTTGGGACTATTGCTTCTGGTGTAGCTAAAGCCTATGCGGATAAAATCATTATTTCTGGTTCTGATGGAGGGACTGGTGCAGCACCTATTGGCTCTATACGTTTTGCAGGAAATCCTTGGGAACTTGGACTTATAGAAGCACACAATTCTCTTAAAGCAAACAACCTTAGAGGACAAGTTACCCTTGAGACTGATGGTGGACTTAAAACGGGTTTAGATGTTGTAAAAGCAGCTCTTTTAGGTGCAGAGCAATACGCCTTTGGTACGGGTGCCTTGGTCATTGTTGGCTGTGTCATGCTTAGAGTCTGTCATTTAAACACCTGTGCAGTGGGTGTGGCAACACAAGATGAAAAACTGCGTAAACGTTTTACAGGTAATGTTGAAAAAGTCATTAACTACTTTACACTTATGGCTGAAGAGGTAAGAGAAATACTTGCAGAACTTGGGTATACATCTCTTGAAGAAATTATAGGTCAAAACCATTTACTTGAAGTGATAGATGATGAATTTGCAAAGAAATTTAACTTTGACAAAATGTTATACGATATTGAGGGTGAAAATACCTGTCAAGTGCCATTTAATGAACCGTATGATCAAAATGAGTATGAAAAAGAGCTTGTAGAAGCGTTGATGCCAAGCATTAAAGACCCTTCAACCCCTATAGTTATAAATAAAGAAATATCTAACTTAAACAGAAGTTTTGCTACACGAATTTCGGGTGAAATCGCGGCACTTCATGGAAATGCGGGTCTTCCAGATGGCACCATTACCTTGAACATGAAAGGAGCAGCTGGTCAGTCTCTTGGTGCTTTTTTGTCCAAAGGTATTAACATTAACATTCATGGTGCAGGAAATGACTATATTGGTAAAGGTATGCATGGTGGTAAAATAGTTATTACTTCAGACAAAGCTGGACATGAATTTGCACTTGGAGGCAATACCTGTCTTTATGGTGCAACGGGTGGGACACTCTATGTAAATGGTCAAGTAGGTGAGCGTTTTGGTGTACGTAACTCTGGGGCTACAACTGTTGTTGAGGGTACAGGAGATCACCCTTGTGAATATATGACTGGAGGTATTGCCGTAATACTTGGTAAAACAGGCGTGAACTTTGGTGCAGGAATGACAGGGGGTAAAGCCTTTGTGTATGACTTGGAGGGTAACTTTTATGAAAAGGTAAATCCTGAACTTGTTGAAGCTCTTCGCATTAACACAGATGAGTGGGATACAGAAATGTTTGAACTCAAAGCCTTATTGAAAGACTATGTTGAAAGAACAGGTTCAACAAGAGCTACAGCAATTTTAGAAAATTTTAGAACAGAAATTAGAAAATTCTGGATGGTAGCAGCACGTGGCATAAAACCGACTATCATCATAGATAAAAAAGGGGAGTAAGAATAAGCTATGACATTATTTATAGAAGCCTGCATTAAAGCCAATGAAGAGATAGCAAAAGCTATAGAAAAGGGTTTTGATGCTTCATGGTTTGAAAAAACAGAAGTAGGTGCAGGAGGAGATGTATCTTCGAAACTAGATTTGATGGCTGAAGCCATTTTGGTTAAACATTTAAGGGTTTTTGGACAAATAGAATCTGAAGAATCAGGAGTGATTAGTCAGGGGCAAAATAAAATCATTATAGACCCCTTAGATGGTTCGTCAAATGCCCTCTCACTTTTCCCTTTTTATGGTACTTCCATTGCCAAAATAAATGCTGAGGGTATTTTAGATGCTGCTATAGTGTGTAACCTTGCAAATTCTGATATTTTTTTTACTACAACCAGTAAAGGGGTGCAGCAAGGTAAACTTTTTACAAAAGTCTTTCATGGGCCATATACTGCACCTCATGCTGAAGTAGGGCTTTTTGAAAAAGCCTATGCCCATCCTGAACTTGTGGCATTGCTAGATGAAGAAAAGTTAAAATTTAGAGCCCCTGGTGCCATAGCACTTTCTTTGGCATATGCACGATCTGTAAATTATGTACTCTATGTGGGTAAGTTTCGTATTTACGATTTTGCCGCTGGTTTGGCACTTTGTGAAGGGCTTGAAGTCATTGTTGAAGAGGATTATGTTATAGTATCAAAAGAAAAAGCAATAGCAAAAAAAATAGAAATTTTGATAAAACAGTTGAGTGTAGAGAAGGAATAGGGATGTTTGGTAATATTTTTAGTAGTATGATGTCAGATTCGGTAAAACAAGAGGCACCAGAGCAGTGGATAAAATGTCCAAAATGTACCTCTTTGATGTATTATAAAGAAGTTGAAGCAAAACTAAACGTCTGCCCCAAATGTAACCATCATTTTCGTATTTCGGCTGAAAAACGTATAGCATCCATCATAGATATTGATTCTTTTGTTGAGTACGATAACAATTTAGCACCCATTGATCCCCTTAAATTTAGCGATAAAAAACCGTATAAAAAACGTCTTGAAGAAGCCAAAGCAAAAACAGGAAAAACATCATCAGTGATGAGTGGTTCTTGTACTATTGCTGGCATGCCTATTGAACTTGTTGTCTTTGACTTCTCTTTTATGGGAGGAAGTCTTGGTTCAGTTGAAGGTGAAAAAATTGTACGTTCTATTACAAGAGCTATAGAAAAAGACTGTGGTTTTATCATCGTTTCGGCTTCTGGTGGTGCACGTATGCAAGAGAGTACTTACTCTCTCTTACAAATGTCTAAAACATCAGCAGCACTGAATAGGCTACATCATAAAGGTTTACCTTTTATTTCTATTTTAACTGATCCTACTATGGGCGGAGTTTCTGCTTCGTTTGCGATGCTTGGTGACATCATCATGGCTGAACCAGGTGCGCTTATAGGCTTTGCAGGGCAAAGGGTTATTAAACAAACTGTAGGTGTTGATTTACCAGAAGGGTTTCAGCGTTCAGAGTTTTTGCTTGAACATGGACTTGTAGATATGATAGTAGACCGTGGTGACATACATGAGACCCTCTCTGGGCTGTTTAAACTGTTTAAAAAAGACAAAAAAGTACTCATGGAAGATGAAGAAGCTCCTGAGCTAGTAGCTGAAGAAGAAGTAGATGAAGAAGTACAAGAAGAACCAGAAGTTTAAACCTTGATATATGCCCTTGTAGACAAAGAAACACTCATGCAAAAAGGTGTTTCCCTTCAAGCACATATGGAACATCTTTCTACCTTTTTACATATTTCCATACTTCAATATCGAAATAAATTTGCCTCACTTTCTGAAAAAAAAGAAGACTTACTTTTAATCCGTAAGTATTATCATGGAAAACTCATTATAAATGATGCCATAGAACTGATAGACTATGCAGATGGTTTACACATAGGGCAAGAAGACATAAGGGCTTATAGTGATAACTTGCAAGAAGCTGTGAAAATGATACGCCAAAAAATAGCTAGAAAAACCTTAGGACTCTCCACGCATAATAAAGAAGAAATACTAGAAGCCAATACGCTTGATTTAGATTACATAGGTTTAGGTGCATATAGAGCAACAAACACAAAATCTGAAGCCAATGTAGGAGGAGCAGCACTTATAGATGCTGCCTCTTATTCTAAGCATTCTGTAGCTATCATCGGTGGAGTACGTATGGATGATGTATTTCCTAAACACATTGACTATAAAGTGATTGGAAGTGGATTGTACAATAGTGGAGAAAAATTTGACTAAAATAGAATACGATAAAGCACACATATTACACCCCTATGCCTCTTCAACACCTTTATCACAGGTGCACCTTGTAAAGTCTGCTAAAGGTGTATATTTGGAACTAGAAGATGGCAGAAAATTAATCGATGGAATGAGTTCATGGTGGTCTGTCATTCATGGTTATAACGTACCTGAATTAAACAAAGCAGCCACAGAGCAACTTTCTAAAATGAGTCATGTCATGTTTGGTGGCTTAACACATGAGCCTGCTATAAAATTAGCCAAAACACTCATAGATTTAAGCCATGAAAACTTGCAGCATATCTTTTTTTCTGATTCAGGAAGTGTGAGTGTGGAAGTAGCTTTAAAAATGGCATACCAATACCATGCTTCAAGAGGCAATACACAAAAAACAAAAATACTCTCTTTTAAAAAGGGTTATCATGGTGATACCTTTGGTGCTATGAGTGTGTGTGACCCTGTTACAGGTATGCATACTGCTTTTGAAGAGGTTTTACATAAAAATATTTTTGTGCAAGAACCCTTGTGCATGTTTGATGATGCTTGGGATGAAAAATATATAGAAGAATTTAAAACTACATTAGAAGCAAACCATAGCCAAATAGCAGCAGTCATCTTAGAACCTATTGTCCAAGGTGCAGGTGGCATGAGAATCTATTCTCCAGTGTTTTTAAAAAGAGTGAGAGAACTTACATCAGCGTTTGATGTCTTACTTATTTTGGATGAAATTGCAACAGGTTTTGGAAGGACAGGAAAGTTCTTTGCTTATGAATATACAGATGTTAGTCCCGACATATTATGTGTAGGGAAAGCTCTTACTGGTGGGTATATGTCCTTAGCAGCTACCTTAACATCTAAAAAAGTGATGCAAGGCATAGAGACTAATGGAAACATTTTGATGCATGGACCAACTTTTATGGCAAACCCTTTAGCCTGTGCAGTGGCAAATGCAAGCCTTGAACTTTTATTAAGTTCTCCATGGCAATCCAATATAGAAAATATTCAAACACTTTTAAAAAAGGAACTTAAAAACTGTGAAGCATTAGACATAGTTAACAATGTCAGAGTGCTTGGAGCCATAGGTGTAGTGGAGCTAAATGTTGACATAGATTTAGCATTTATGACAGCTACCTTTGTAGAAAAAGGGGTATGGCTTAGACCATTTTTAAATCTTGTGTATATTATGCCACCTTATATCATTAGCAAAGAAGAGTTACTTTACTTGACAAAAATGATATATGAAGCTATAAAAGCTTATGAAATATACATTATATGAAGCAATAAACTATATTTTGTGTAACTGTTTTACCCATAGCCTCATATATAGCATAAGGTTAACAATTTTATATACTTTGTTTATATCTAAAGTTAGACTAGTACGTTACTATTTGTTTATAGAACTCAATATCGTCAATACATTAAAGTATATCGTAAAAGAGTTAATAAGGAGATGAAATGTTTAAAAATAAAATACTAGGATTAGGACTAGCATCCTTAATTTTTTATGAAGTGTCTGCTTTTGATCATAGGCGTACTTTAGCCTTAGAAATGAAGCATAAGTATGCAGAAATGGAATCTGTAACGGATTTAAGTGATATTTTTTCTGAAGGGGCATTCTATGGACATTTCCGTACAAATACTTTTATTATGAATTGGGAACATGAACTCACTACAGATACAGGTTCATATATACAAAAAGATCATCTTATTACTGGAATCGGTGGTTCTGGTCTTTTAAGAACAGCACAATTTTATGGGTTTTCTGCTACTGCTGGGTATTATTTCTCACAAGCTATAGGTACACTTAATGATGCTGATATCCACTATTATGGAAGTGGAAGAAGTGTATTTAGCCGTTATGATTATCTAACCACAGGAAGAAAAAACATTGGTGTTTTTGCTGAAGCATTCGTACAGTATGAAAATGATGACAGTACCGTAAGAGTAGGGCGTCAGGTTTTTCATAGCTTTTTGGCTGCACCACATGATGTATTTATGATACCTGTCACTTTTGAGGGCGTGAGCCTTGAACATCGTTTTGAGTTTAATACTGCTATAAAAGCTGCGTATTTTCCCAGGATGAAATTACGTGACCATTCACGTTTTCACCATGTCTTCGCCGTGGGAGATGACCCAGCTAATCCTTATAGCAGGTTTAGTCAGAATGATGACTCTGGAATGCATAGAGGAATTAAGTTATCAGAGCTACAGGCTAGGGGTATTGACGATAGGCTCATAATACTTGAAGCTACAAATATAAGTTTTAAAAATGTTAGTTTAAGAGCTAACTATACCGCGGTTCCAGAGTTAATTTCTTCAGCAATGATAGAAGCTGGGTATCATCTTGTTGTAGATGATTGGTTCATAAGACCAACGGTTAGGTATATGCATCAGTTTGATGATGGTGCAGGTGCTATAGGTGGGGCAAATATTAGAAATCGTACCTCTGGATACGCAAATCCATATAGCTTAGATAGTTACATGATAGCAGCAAGAGTGGATTTTATAGACGATACTTTTAAGTTACGTCTTGGATATACAGCTGTAGCAGACAAGGGGGACTTGGTGGCACCTTGGAGAGGATTCCCTACAGGGGGGTTTACACGGATTATGAACCAAAGAAATTGGCTTTCCAATACAAGAAGTTATCTGACACAACTAGACTATATTTTTCATAAGCTAGATGATTTGAAAATAGTTGCACGTTTTGTTGTACAAGATTTTGATGATAATAAAATAGGAGTGCAAACAGATACGAATATTGCTTCAATAGACTTCCTGAAGAGTATTTGGCGTGATACCTTATCTGTTAAACTTCGTTATATGCATGTCATGGCTGATCCTGATGTTATGACATTAAGTGGTGTAAAAAAAAGAGATATATCACATGATGAAATACGTTTTGAGATTAATTATCTTTTTTAGAAATATTTTTTATAAAACTTAGGGTAAATAGATATTGTGCTATTATTGGAGATGTTTTATAAAAAATAAAAGTGGTGATTCATGCAAAAATACCTGCACTTAAAGTTTAAGTATTTTGTACTTTTCTTAAAGCTATGTTTATTTTTATTGCTAGTAGCCCTTTTTTATATCTTTTTCCCGCTTAGCCATACAGCAAAAACATTTTATATTTCTTCTTTAAACATAGAAGTGATTACTCAAGCATTACAAAAAAATGGTTATATGCTAACTTTTTTAGATCGCTTGATGATGCAATATACAACGGTACCAACAAAAGGTTGGTACAAAATTGAGTCAGATACTTCTACAAGGCTTCATTTTTTTACAACCTTGCATCAACAAAAGACCAAAACGATGAATGTTGTCATATTTGGGGGAGAAACAGCAGAAGAGCTGACTACACGTTTGGCAAATGACATGAAGTTGGATCAAAAGAAACTTCTAAAATATTATAAAACACATACATTATTTTTTGAAGCAGATATTTTTGCAGGATCTTATACTCTGGCTAGAAAAGCAAATGAAAATGAAACAATGTCTCATCTCTTTGAAATGTCAAGAAATGCACTGCTTTCTTTCGCGATGGAGTATTTTATCACGGTACCAGAAACTATAGACCTAAAAGCATTGCTTACCATAGCTTCAATTATACAAAAAGAGAGTAATGATGCCAAAGAGATGCATCACATTTCTTCGGTGATTTATAATCGTTTGGAAAAAGGGATGAAACTTCAAATGGATAGTACCTTAAATTATGGAAAATATTCGCGTACTATCGTTACCCCTGAGCGTATTAAAATAGACAATAGCCGTTACAATACCTACAAACACAAAGGTTTGCCACTACACCCTCTAAGTACAGTTACTCTAGAGGCTCTCCACGCGGCAAAACACCCCTCAAAGAGTGACTATTTGTTTTTTATGCTCTCAACAACAGGAGGGCATAATTTTTCAGAGACTTATGCTGAGCATCTTGATAATATAACAAAATTTAGGATATATCAAAAGAAAAAAAGAGGCAAAAAAGAAAAAAGAGGCACTACTTCAAGAGAGTAGTGCTAAAGAAAAATAATTTTTAATAAAAATATTATTGAGAAGTATATCTTTTGGTACTTTTTGTTTATTGATTATTTCTAGCATAAGGGTATTTTAGTAGATTAAACGTTTGAAAAAGACATAAAATCTTAACTCTTTTAGCTATAATATCATAATTTTAATTTTAATTTTGAGGAGAGGGATTATTGTGTCACAATTAGCAATGATTTTAAATTATCATTGCTTTTTGACCCCCCCCTTTTTTTTTCGTTAGAATATTACTAGAGGAAATATAATGAATCATAAAAAAAACTTTGCACTGATGGGTGCTGCAGGCTACATTGCCCCACGACATATGAAAGCGATTAAAGAAACAGGAAACAACCTTGTTGCAGCACTTGATCCTTATGATGGTATTGGTATCATGGACAGTAATTTTCCTCAAGCAGACTTTTTTACAGAGTTTGAGCGCTTCGATAGATTTGTAGATAAATGGCGAAGAGATACAGGGAAAAAGATAGACTATATGTCCATCTGTTCTCCCAACTATCTACATGATTCACATATACGTTTTGCTCTTAAGTCTGGTGCGGATGCTATTTGTGAAAAGCCACTTGTCCTTAACCCACATAATATAGACCAGCTCAAAATCATAGAACAAGAGACAGGACAGAAAGTATATAATATTTTACAACTACGTTTACACCCTTCTATTATTGCTCTAAAAGAAAAAGTTGCTAAAGAATTGCTACAGAACCCAGATAAAATATATGACATTGATTTAACTTACCTCACAAGTAGAGGTAAATGGTACTTTATCTCATGGAAAGGTGACCAGACTAAGTCAGGTGGCATTGCATCAAATATAGGTGTACATTTTTACGATATGCTTACATGGATATTTGGCGAGGTAGAAGAGAATGTGGTACATGTAAAAACCCCTGACTGCAATGCAGGCTCATTTAAACTTAAAAATGCTAATGTGCGTTGGTTTCTCTCTGTTAATTATGATTATATCCCACAAGAGACAAGAGAGGAAGGGCAAAGAACCTATAGGAGTATCACCGTTGATGGTGATGAAATAGAGTTCTCAGGTGGCTTTACAGACTTACATACAAGGTCATATGAAGAGATACTTAAAGGTAATGGGTTTGGGCTAGATGAGGCTTATGGCTCTATCTCTATTGTCTCAACTATTAGAAATTTAAAAGCCATTGGTCTTGAAGGTAACTACCATCCTTTTTGTAAAAAGGTTTTAGCCTAGAAATGCCAAATTTCTTTGTGCATGAGACAAGTATTGTTGATGATAAGATCAATATTGGAGAAAATACAAAAGTATGGCATTTCTCACATATACTTTCTCACACAAGCATAGGAGCTAATTGTTCTTTGGGTCAAAATTGTGTAGTGGGTCTAAGGGTAAACATAGGCAATGGGGTTAAAGTACAAAATAATGTTTCCATCCATGAAGGTATAGAAGCAGAAGATGACTTTGCTAGCTATGAACTAAAAGAAAATTATTTAGAGGTAAT